>NZ_JBBMFJ010000014.1:0-83482 GCF_040096075.1 Ventrimonas faecis | reverse complement strand
GGCAAAAATCCCATTGCCGAAGGCAATTTTCAATGGATTTTTGCCCGTAACTGTGAGGGTACTGAACAGTTACAAAAGGACAAAAGAAACATGAAACAACTTGATTTTGAACATGGCACAGTGACCGGCAACATCTTAGGGGCGGCGGTTCCCATGCTGGTGGCCCAGATTTTAAATCTGCTCTACAACATCGTGGACCGCATTTACATTGCCCGGATTCCGGAGGTGGGAACGGCGGCGCTTGGAGCAGTGGGGCTTTGCTTTCCGCTGATTGTGATCATCACGGCATTTTCGAATCTGTACGGAGGTGGCGGCGCACCGTTATTTTCCATTCACAGAGGCAAAAAAGAGACGCAGGAAGCAAATGATATTATGAATACTTCCTTTTCCCTGCTCTGTCTTACCGGAGTGGCTCTGATGGTAATCGGAATGCTGCTGATACGCCCGATTCTGATATTGTTCGGGGCATCGGAGGGGGCACTGGTTTATGCCTGCCCGTACATGATTCTTTATCTGATCGGTACACTGCCGTCCATGATCGCGGTGGGTATGAACCCATTTATCAACGCGCAGGGCTATTCCCTGACCGGTATGCTTTCCGTTGCAATCGGAGCGGCGGCCAATCTGGTTCTGGATCCGCTGTTTATCTTTGTGCTGGGATTCGGTGTGCGGGGAGCGGCCATGGCAACGGTTATTTCTCAGTTTTTATCAGCAGCCTTTGTTCTGCGCTTTCTTACCGGAAAAGCGGAGCTGAAGGTGCGTTTTTTGCGCAGTGCAGAACTTGCAAAATATGCCGGGTATGCTAAAGAAATTGTCAGTCTTGGCACGGCTGGTTTCATCATGCAGCTGACCAACAGTCTGGTGACGATTTGCTGTAACCACGTGCTTTCCGCTACAGGTGGAGATATTTACATTTCAGTTATGACGATTGTATCCAGTGTGCGTCAGCTGGTGGAGACACCAATTTCCGCAATCAATGACGGATCTTCTCCGATTTTAAGCTACAACTACGGCGCGCGCCGTCCGGCCCGGGTACGGAAAGCGGGCATGATGATGGGACTTCTGATCCTGGGCTATACTGCGGTGATGTGGAGTGTCATCGTTCTGGCTCCGGAGGCGCTGATTGGAGTGTTCAGTTCTGATCCGGTTCTCATGCAGGATGCGGTTCCGGCCCTGAAGCAGTATTTTGCGGCATTCATTTTCATGGATTTCCAGTATATGGGACAGACTACGTTTAAATCGCTGAATAAAAAGAAGCAGGCAATCTTTTTCTCGCTGCTTCGAAAGGTGTTTATTGTGGTTCCGCTGACTTATTTCATGCCGTACGCGCTGCATATGGGAACCGATGGCGTGTTCCTGGCAGAGCCGGTTTCCAATGTGATTGGCGGAAGCTTGTGCTTTATCACGATGCTGTGCACGGTTTTGCCGGAGCTGAAACGGATGGAGCAGGCATGATCCATGAGTGGGAGGCATGCGGAAAACATGTTTCCGAATGACAGAAGAATGATCAGATATTTGGTCAGTGACAGGAGATTACATACCATGACACAAGAGAGAAAACAGATCACCGGCCATATGCTGGCCTGCGGCACACAGATTATGTGGGGAGCTACCTTTGTTTCGACGAAGGTGCTCCTGCAGTATTTTATACCCGTGGAGGTGCTGTTCACCCGGGCGGGCCTGGCTATTTCGCAGAAGAAGACGGGGGGAAGCAGATAAGGAATATGAAAAAGAACACTGGAAAAAAACTGACCTATGTAAGCCGTGTATGCATGACGGTTCTGACTACAGTGCTGATTGTATTATTTTTCTGTATTATGTCTCTGGTGGGGAAAATCCAGGGGACAGCAAGGGTGGTAAACTACGCCGGTCTGGTGCGCGGCATGACCCAGCGTATGGTCAAGCTGGAAAACTTACAAAGTCCGCAGGATGAGATGCTTGAGGAGGTGGAGTCGATCATAATCGGACTCCGCTATGGAAGTGATGATCTAAACCTGGTCCGTCTGGACGATTCTGCATTCCAGGATAAGCTGCAGGAGCTGGAAGCTTATTTTGAAACCCTGAAAGTGGAAATACAGCTTGTGCGGGAAAATGGCTATGAAAACACGCAGATCATCGAAAAGAGTGAGCAGTTCTTCCGGATCTGTGATGAGGCTACCGGACTTGCGGAGGCCTATTCCCAGAGAAAGGCAACGGCACTGAATCAGCTGGAGCAGGTGGTCTTTGCAGATATAGCAGGACTTCTGGTCCTGATTGCCATGGAAATATTTAAGGCACTGCGCTATGCGGCCCAGAACCGCATTCTGCAGAAGAAGGTTTATCTGGATGAGGCTACGGGGCTTCCGAATAAAAATAAGTGTGAGGAAATTCTGGACAATGATACATTCCTGGAAGATGGGGAAACGGTTGCAGTCTGTGTGTTTGATTTAAACAATCTGCGTATCATCAACAATAATCTCGGCCATGAGAAGGGAGACGAATACATCCGATCCTTTGCGGTGCAGCTGCGCGCGGCTATGCCGGCGGAGCATTTTGTGGGACGCGACGGAGGAGATGAGTTTCTGGCCGTGATCCGCGGACTGGAGCGGGAGGCGGTGGAAGCCTGCCTTTCCCAGGTGCGGAGCCAGACAGCGGACTATTCTGCCAATCATCCGGAGATGCCCATCAGCTATGCGGCTGGTTATGCGATTTCATCGGATTTTGAATCCTGCGGCATGCGGGATCTGTTCCGGCAGGCCGATAAGAATATGTATGTCGATAAGAACCGCGCCAAGATGCTGGAAGCGGCGGAGAAGCAGAATGAAAATATCCGGCTGCTGGATACAGTCAAACAGCAGGGCTATTCGTTTTCAGACTGCCTGTATTGCGATGCATTGCTCGACCAGTACCGGGTGCTGCGTGCAGATTCCGAGTTTTTTCTGGCGGAAGACGGCAGCTACACCGGCGCGGTGGAGCAGATCGTACAGGAACTGGCCCGGGGAGCGGAACGCGGACTATTGCGCCAGAAGCTGCAGCCGGAGGCGCTGAAGCAGGTGCTGAGCAGTACGCGGGAAAAGCTGGAATTTCCGTATCAGTGTACGGACGGTGAAAAGGTGCGCAGAGGCCGCATGACGTTGCTCTTTTTAAACAATACGGAAGACGGGCGGCTGCATCATTTTATCTTTGGTTTTGAGCCGTTCCATGACAAAAATCAGGTGTCAGCCAATGAGAAGGTCCAGCTGACCAGGTATTATGAGCAGATGAAGCAGTCCATTCTGGAAAATGGCAATTATGTGGACGCGCTGATGGATACAGCCGAGGCGGTCTACACGGTGGACTTAACCCATGACCGGCTGGAAAAAATCTTTTATCCGTCCGGCAGTGATGAATTTGAGATTATGCAGCAGACGCCCTGCGCCTACAACGAATACTGTACATTCAGAAGTGGTTTTGTCACAGAGGATACCATGGAGAATTACCGTATTGTGGACTCTTCGGAGAAACTTCTGGAGCGTTTCCGCAATGGCGCCAAACAGGTTACGGTGGAGTATCAGGAGACCGGAGCAAAGGGAGAGCCGGAATGGCTGCAGAAGACGGTACTGATGTCCCAGGATACGCTGTATGACGAAAAGACCGGGCGTGAGATGAACGTGGTGCACGGCATCATTCTCTTTAAGAATACGTCGGTTTTCCATGAGCAGGAGCAGAAGGAAAAGGAGCGCCTGCAGGTGGCCTATGAGGAGGCAGACCTGGCAAGCAAGGCCAAGACAGAGTTTTTAAACCGTATGAGCCATGACATCAAGACCCCCATCAATGGTGTGATGGGTATGCTGGAGATCATCCGCCGGAATATAGATGACCGGGAACGGGTGGAGGAATGTCTGGGCAAGATCAGCCTTTCCACCAGCCATCTGCTGGCGCTGGTCAATGATGTGCTGGATATGGGCCGCATTGAAACGAAACAGGAGGCGGAAGCCAGAGAGGCTTTTGATTTGGAAAATCTGATGACGGAAACGGCCGCCCTGGTGGATGCCCAGCTTCTGGAAACCGGAATCCTGCATTACCGGCACAGGGAAGCCATCCAGCATACAGCTCTGGTTGGAAATCCGCTGCACCTGCGGCAGATTATGGTAAACCTTTTGAGCAATGCCATCAAATATAATAAACCGGGAGGTCGGATTGATACTTATGCGAAGGAACTTTCCTGTGATGGAAAACAGGCTTTTTATGAGTTTAAGATCACGGATACCGGCATCGGCATGCGGGAAGAGTTTGTAAAAAATGGACTGTTCAAACCCTTTACCCAGGAAAAGTCGGACGCCAGAACTCAGTATAAGGGAACCGGTCTTGGCATGTCCATCGTGAAAGGACTGGTTGAACAGATGAATGGCTGCATACAGGTGGAAAGTGTGGAGGGGGAGGGAACGACCTTTACATTCCAGCTTCCGTTCCTTCTGGATGAGACAGTTCATGCGGGCCAGGATAGTGATGGGACGGCAGCGGCCGATGTGTCTGACATGAAGATCCTGCTGGTTGAGGATAATGAAATCAATATGGAGATTGCGGAATTTTATCTGACCGAAGCAGGGGCGAAAACGGAAAAAGCATGGAATGGAGCTGAGGCGGTTCAGAAATTTGCGGAATCCGAAACAGGAAGCTTTGATGTGGTTCTGATGGATGTCATGATGCCAGTCATGGACGGACTGGAGGCAACAAGAAGGATCCGTGCGCTGGGTCGTCCGGATGCCGGAACCGTGACGATTCTGGCCATGACAGCCCAGTCTTCCGCAGACAGCATCCGCCAGTGCGAGCAGGCTGGAATGGACGGTTATATCGCAAAGCCGGTGGAGGCAGCGGAGCTGCTTCGGATCCTGGCAGAAAAATGTCCCCAAAGGGTATAAAAGGTAAGGAAGGTGAACTGATATGGAGAGACGGGAAGGTTACCCGAATCTGGATCTGAAGCAGAGCGGGGATCTTCTGCGCTATCGGATCCGCAAGTCTGGTTACAGTGTGCGGGACATTCAGGATTATCTGTTCCTTTCCTGCCCGCAGCCGGTTTACCGGTGGTTTCAGGGAAAAGCGCTTCCGTCTGTGGATCATCTGTACGCGCTGAGCCGCCTTCTTGGTGTGCATATGGAGGAACTTCTGGCTGGACCGCAGGAAAATCCGGTTTACCGGGAAGTTTTTGGAGAGAAGCGGTATCTCTTTTCCTATCTGGAGCAGCTGCGCATTGGACTATTTGTCCAATGACGAATCCGAACGTTTGTTTTATCCTCTTGTCATAACCAAAATGGAAATGACAGGAGGATTTTTTTATGGATAAAGGACGGATGGTTTATGTGGATGAAAGCGGAAAGAAGCTTGTTACACGGAGGTTCCTTTGCGATATGCGTCCGGTGCGGAGCGGCTGCGGCATGCACATTGTAAATACGTTCCGTTATGGAGGCTTGCGGTCCGCCGAGGAGTTTCTCTGTTTTGCGCGGCGGTTTGCCAGACTGTATGAGGGATGTGAAGGGGAGAAAGAAGAGGAACTGGTGCGGGAGGTTCTGTCCGGAGCAGCCACATTCTGGCTGGAGCCGGAAAGCTACTGCTATGTGATCTGCGGTGATACCATGACCATTTACTGCGGACTGGAAGCGGCAGAAACGGTTTACCGCCGGGCAGATGCCTTTGAACCTCCGGTAGATGAAAGCGAATTCGTCACCATTCTGGAGACCTTAAAGAGCGGAGAGGAAATTTCTGCGCCCGCGCAGGATCTCATCATTCACTTGCTGGAGCTTTTAATGCGGGACCGGGGCAGTGAAATTTCTTATTATGTATATGATCTGGATTTTGGACGCAAGTTTGAGCCGGGCCTGTTTTCCGACCGGGAAGGCTATGTGGATTTAAGCTGTGATCAGGCCCTTTACCGGGATCTGGTGCGCACGGGATTCTGAAGGTCCTGTAACTGTGAGGGTACTGAACAGTTACAAGGTCCTGATTGCTGCAGCTCCTGCGCAGCGGGTGGAGGAGAGAAATTCTGACGAAAATCTTAAACATGGAAAATTTTGTGAGATATGGTTGCATTTCCAAAAAGAACATGATATAAGTGTATTAAGATAATTAATACACTTATACAGAAAGGAGAGACAGCAGGGAAATGATTCATCTGGACTATAAAGACAGCCGCCCGATCTATGAACAGGTGGCAGACCGGTTAAAGGAACTGATGATCCTTGGTGTTCTGGAGGAGGATGCGCAGATGCCTTCTGTCCGGTCTCTGGCCACGGAGCTGTCCATCAACCCCAACACCATACAGCGTGCCTATGCGGAGCTGGAACGAAATGGATTTATCTATTCCGTGAAGGGCAGGGGAAGCTTTGTGGGCAGCATCAGCAGACTCCGGGAGCAGAAACGCCGGGAACTGGAAGGCAAGGTGGCCGGTCTTGCGGCAGAGGCAAGGAGTCTTGGCATGGATAAAAAAGAGTTTGTCCGCATGGCGGAGGAACAGTTTGGAGGAGAGGAAACAGTATGATAGAGGCAACTAATCTCACAAAAAAATTCGATGATATCCTCGCGGTAGACCACATCAATGCCCAGATCCGGGAAGGAAACGTGTTTGGGCTTATCGGAACCAACGGAGCCGGAAAAAGTACATTCCTGCGCATGGCGGCAGGCGTGCTGAAGCCGGACGAGGGAAGCATCACCATAGACGGCATGGATGTATACGAAAACGAGGCGGCAAAGCGGAAATTCTTTTATATTTCCGATGACCAGTATTTCTTCGGCAATGCCACACCACAGGATATGATGAACTATTACCGCATCGTTTATCCGGAGTTTGACGTAAACCGGTTTGATTCTCTGTTAAAGAGCTTCGGACTTCAGAAGAACCGGAAGATCAATACCTTTTCCAAGGGTATGAAAAAGCAGGTTTCCATCCTGTGCGGCATCTGCGCCGGAACGGAGTACCTGTTCTGTGACGAGACTTTTGACGGCCTGGATCCGGTTATGAGGCAGGCCGTAAAGAGCATTTTCGCAAACGACATGGAAGAGCGGAAGCTCACGCCCATCATTGCTTCCCACAACCTGCGGGAGCTGGAAGATATCTGCGACCATGTAGGCCTTCTGCATAAGGGCGGCATTCTCTTAAGCCGTGATCTGGACGAAATGAAGATGAACCTCCACAAGGTCCAGTGTGTCTTAAAAGATGGCATGCAGCCGGAAGATATTACCGGGCTTACCATTTTAAAGACCGAGCGGCGCGGAAAGCTTCTGACTCTGACGGTGCGTGGCGATTTAAACCAGGTGGAATTTGTGATGCAGCAGGCGGATCCGGTGTTCTATGAGACCATTCCGCTGTCCTTAGAAGAAATCTTTATCAGTGAAACGGAGGTAGTCGGTTATGACGTCAAAAAACTTATATTTTAAGCTGATGCGGGAGGATTGGAAAAACCGCCTCTGGGCGCCGGCCCTCATTGCGTTATCCAGTTTCTTTGCCTATCCGGTTCTTCTGGCATTTCTGGCAGGAAAGGCGTACCGGGACTGGAACACGGCTGCGGAAGCATTGAAATGGTTTTCCCAAGAGGCTGTAAACTGGATCTCCTTTGAAAATGGTGTAGCAGTCTTTTTCGTTGTGGCAGTTTCCCTGGTCTGCGGACTCAGCAGCTTCTATTATTTGACTTCCAGAAACCGCGTAGATTTTTACCATAGCCTTCCGGTGCGCCGTGAGACCTTATTTCTGGTCCACTATGTGGATGGCATTCTGATGCCGGCGATTCCCTACGCCCTGGCTCTAGCTGTGTCCGTGATCGTGTGTGCAGCCAACGGCGTGAACCCGGATGTTCTTTGCCAGACGGCAGTGAGCGCCTATGTACTGCACATGATCTACTACATCCTCTGCTACACGACTGTGGTGATCGCGTCCATGATGACCGGTCATCTTGTAGTTGGATTTTTTGGCAGCATGGTGCTGATGTTTTATATGCCGGTGGCAGCCAGCCTGATCGATTCCTTTTTTGGCAGTTTTTTTCTGTCCTATTATTATCCGGATCAGACTTCACTGTTAGAAAACTGTATCCGGATTTCTCCGGTGATGGAGTATATCCACACAGTATCTCTTTATGGGGATCAGAAACCGGTTGTTATGGCAGCTGTGACAGCAGTGATCGCCTCGGTGGTCCTGGCGGCGGCAGCAGTCTTTCTTTACAAAAAGCGTCCATCGGAGGCAGCGGGAAAGGCCATGGCCTTTGCGGTGAGCCAGCCCATTATCCGGATACTGATCACCGTTGTGGCAGGTCTTGGAATAGGAGATTTCTTCTGGTCCCTGCAGCAGTCCAATGGCTGGATGGCATTTGGTGTTGTCTGTGGAAGCGTGATCTCACACTGTGTGATTGAGAGTATCTATCATTTTGACTTCCGGAAACTGTTCTCCCATAAGGGGCAGCTCGCCTTCAGCACCATTGCGGCCCTGGCGATTCTGTTCTCTTTCCGGTTTGATGTATTTGGGTACGACACTTACCTGCCGTCTGCTGGGAAGGTAGAGTACGCGACAGCAGATATCAGCGATTTAAATAACTGGGTTTCCTATGGCAGCGTGCTGGAAAATCAGGAGATAAATGGACGGAATGTACCATATGTTTATGAGTCTTCCAGTTCAGAGGTGTACATTGCGGAGCATATGCAGTGTACGGATGTGAATACCATCCTGAATCTTGCGGCATCCGGTATTGAAGAAAACCGCAAGCGCAGGGCGGAATGGACTCAGTCTGGCGCCCGGGAAGCCGCAGTTGCGTATGAGGCAGCGGATGTAACGGAGGATCCGGATGGAGAAAGCGATAATACGCGCTATACCATGGCAACGATTTCCTATACATTAAAGAGCGGGCGCAGGATAGTCCGGAATTACACCATCAATATGACAAAGAATTATGAGCTGATCAAGGAACTCTGGAAAAATGAAGCGTTTCAGAAGGCTTCCTATCCGATTCTTACGGCGGACGCAGGCGAAATGGTCAATGTCCGTTACCGTCAGAGCCGTTCCATTGGAGACAGGAGCCTGAAAGATCTCACGGCAGAGGAGCGCAGTGAGCTGCTTAAAACATACCAGCAGGAATTTACCGGTTTGACTCTGGATCAGATGAAAGAGGAAATGCCCATGGGACTGATCCGTTTCACCACGGAGACAGATGAGAAGGCCATTGCATGGTGGAACAACCGGGAGAACCGGAAGAATACAGACAAAGATGGATGGGATTATTATTATTACGGAGAAGATATTCGGGATCAGGATTTTTACCCGGTGTATCCGTCCTTCACAAAGACGATTGCGCTCCTGGAACAGTATGGAGTTTCCGTGAAGAAGGAAGAGCTTTCCGATAAGATTATTTCCGTGACCGTGCGCGGCTATGCGCCGAAGACCGATTCCTACCAGGAGATCACGTTTACGGATCTGGAAGAAATCAAGGCGCTGGGGGACATGACCCGCAACGAGCGGATGCTCTACTATGATCCGATGTATGAGGAAGAGGATCTGACCGTAGAAGTGACGGTGGCAGATAAAACAGAAAAAGCAGAAGAGGAAGACAGCGTGGAGAATACCTACAACAGCTTTTTCAGAAAAGGAGAAATTCCGCAGATCGTAAAAGACAGGATGGGATATTAGCATAATAGTAAAACAGGATATGCGTGGGAACTGTGTTCCCGCGCATATCCTGTCTTAAAACATGCATAAATATGCAATTTACATCAGGTTTGCGTCTGGCATGTTCCGCTGTTCCTCAATGAGATCGGCCAGTGTGGTGTGATCTACCACGTCATCGATGGCATCTTTTAATTTCTGCCAGACGGTCAGTGTGGTGCAGCGGCCGGCATGTTCACAGTGGTTGATGTCTTCGTCCAGGCAGGAGACCGGGGCGAGGCTTCCCTCGGCGGCGCGAAGGATCATGCCAACGGTATATTCTTCCGGCTTTCTGGTAAGTATGTAGCCGCCCTGAGCCCCGCGGATACTCCGCACGTAGCCGGCTTTGTGAAGAAGTGAAACGATCTGTTCCAGATATTTATCGGAAATGCCCTGGCGTGCGGCCACCTGGCTGATCTTGGTACACTGGTCTGGATTCAGGCCAAATTCGATCATCATACGCAGTGCATAACGTCCTTTGGTTGATACTCTCATGGTTATCCCTCCTCACAGGACATTGTACAGGAAAAAGTCATGAATGTAAATGGAAACGGGGGTTTCTCATGCTTTATTTTTGGTGCAGGATATGTTATACTGTCTGCAATAGTATGCACTGATTTGGCATGAACTGCAACCTATACATTCCGTCAGGAGGAAACTGATATGAGAGATGGCTTTATCCGCGCAGCGGCAGCCACACCAAAGATTAAAGTCGCAGATCCGGTTCATAACCGTGAGGTGGTATGCAGTATTATAGAAGAATACGAAAGGAAGGGCGTGGAGCTTCTGGTGTTCCCGGAGCTGTGCCTTTCCGGATATACCTGCAATGACCTGTTTCTGCAGGAGGTTTTGCTGGAGCAGGTCAGAGAAGAACTGGAAAACCTTGTGGAGTTCACAAAAGGAAAGAAAATGCTGGTTTTTGCCGGCCTTCCCTGGGAACATGAGGGCAAGCTTTACAACGTGGCAGCAGCCGTCTGCGATGGAGAACTGCTTGGCCTGGTAACAAAAACCAATATGCCGAACTACTCTGAGTTCTATGAGCTGCGTCATTTCACGCCGGGCATGGAAACACCGGTTATGACAGACTGGCAGGATACTCAGGTGCCTATGGGAACCAACCTGCTGTTTTCCTGCAGGGAGAATCCAAAGCTTACAGTGGCTGCGGAGATCTGTGAGGATGTATGGGTGCCGTGTCCGCCCAGCATCCGCCATGCGCTGGCCGGGGCCACCGTCATTGTGAACTGCTCTGCCAGTGATGAGGTGGTCGGAAAAGATTCCTACCGCCGGGAGCTGATCTGCGGCCAGTCCGCGAGACTCATCTGCGGTTATGTATATGCCAACGCCGGAGAGGGCGAATCTACTCAGGATCTGGTATTTAGCGGCCACAATATCATTGCGGAGAATGGAACCCGCCTGGCGGAATCCGGCCGGTTCGTCCCGGAGACGGTTATGGCCGATCTGGATCTGGAACGCTTAAACGCGGAGCGCCGCCGTACCACCACATACCCGGCAGCAGACCGGAGCGGTTATCAGACCATTCGTTTCTCCCTGGCTTCCTCGGAAAAGGAGCAGCAGGAGACTGGAAAGCTTCTCCGCTATATCGACAACCGTCCCTTCGTTCCGCATAACGAGCAGGAGCGAAGCCGCCGCTGTGAGGAAATTTTCACCATTCAGGCTATGGGTTTAAAGAAGCGTCTGGAGCATACGGGCTGTAGCCATGTGGTACTTGGTATTTCCGGCGGTCTGGACTCCACGCTGGCCCTTCTGGTTGCGGCGAGAGCCTTTGATATGTTAAACATTCCGCGTAACCAGATTCATGCCATCACCATGCCATGTTTTGGCACCACCGACCGCACCTATCAGAATGCCTGCCAGATGACCAGAAAGCTGGGGGCTTCTTTAAAAGAGATTGACATCAAGGTATCGGTAACCCGTCATTTTGAGGACATCGGCCACGATATTTCCGTACACGATGTGACTTACGAGAATGGACAGGCCAGAGAGCGCACCCAGATTTTAATGGATATTGCAAACCAGGTGGGCGGCATGGTCATCGGAACCGGTGATATGTCCGAGCTGGCCCTTGGCTGGGCCACCTACAACGGTGACCATATGTCCATGTATGGCGTGAATGTTTCCGTGCCGAAGACACTGGTGCGCCATCTGGTGCGCTATTACGCAGACGCCTGCGGCGAGGAAGAATTAAAGGCAGTCCTTCTGGATGTGCTGGATACTCCGGTAAGCCCGGAGCTGCTTCCGCCGGAGAACGGAGTCATTTCCCAGAAAACCGAGGATCTGGTGGGACCTTACGAGCTTCACGATTTCTTCCTTTATTACGTGCTTCGCTTTGGCTTTAAGCCATCCAGAATTTACCGGATGGCACTGCAGGCCTTTGAGGGAGAATATGACAGAGAGACCATCTTCAAATGGCTGAACGTGTTCTACCGCCGGTTCTTTGCCCAACAGTTCAAGCGTTCCTGCCTGCCGGACGGCCCGAAGGTTGGTTCCGTGGCCGTATCTCCAAGAGGAGACCTGCGCATGCCGAGTGACGCCGCAAGAAGAATCTGGATGGAGAATCTGGAGCGCATTCAGTAGTATGACAGAAACTGGCAGAAATCAAAATCAGTCATGACAGAATCCGGCAAAATGCCATGAAAGAGCATAACGCCGGAAAAGGAGAAAATAAAACGTGATCAGCAGTACAACCAATAAACAGGTAAAGTTTGTGAATGCCCTGGTGAAAAAAGCAAAGACCAGGCGGGAAGAGGACCTGTTCGTGGCAGAGGGACTCCGCATGTGTTCGGAAATCCCGAAGGACCGCATTCACACCCTTTATATATCAGAAGCTTTTAGCAAAACCAAAGAGTGTAAGGCGCTCCGGGAAAGCGTGAAGCATATTGAGCTGGTAACGGATGAGGTATTTAAGAGCCTTTCCGATACCCAGTCCCCGCAGGGAATCCTGGCACTGGTAAAACAGTACCATTACACGCTGGATGAGGTAGCAGGAGCCAGTCAGAAAACCGGGAAACCGGCACTTCTCATGGTTCTTGAAACCATTCAGGATCCGGGCAATCTGGGAACCATCCTGCGCGCGGGAGAGGGAGCCGGCGTAACCGGTGTGGTTATGGACGCGAACACCGCGGACATCTACAATCCCAAGGTTATCCGTTCCACCATGGGTTCCGTGCTCCGCATGCCATTTGTCTATGTGGAGAACCTTCATGAAACGTTAAAAGAGCTGAAACAGCGCAAGATCCGTCTGTTTGCGGCTCACTTAAAAGGAAAGAATGCCTACGACCTGGAGGACTACACCGGGGATACGGCATTTCTCATCGGCAATGAGGCAAACGGCCTGACCGAGGAGACCGCGGCTATGGCAGATACTTACGTCCGCATTCCCATGGAGGGCCGCGTGGAATCCTTAAATGCCGCTGTGGCGTCCTCCGTCCTCATGTTTGAGGCGGCAAGACAACGCAGAAATCAAAAGTAAGGGGGAGTTGTTATGGCAGCAATTTACTGGCTCATCGCCTTTGTGGTGCTGGTGGGCATTGAAATCATGACCACAGCCCTGACCACCATCTGGTTCGCGGGAGGCGCGGCGCTTGCCTTTGTGGCAGCCATCTTTGGCGCGCCGGTTCCGGTTCAGCTGCTGGTATTTGTGGTGATTTCCTTCATTTTACTGTTCCTGACCCGTCCGCTGGCGGTCAGATACATTAACACTTCTACGGTTAAGACGAATGTAGACAGCCTGATCGGCAAAGATGCCCGGGTAACCGCCGAAGTCAACAATGAGAAAGAGACCGGAACGGTTTCTGTTCAGGGACAGGAGTGGACCGCACGCTCAGAAAAAGAGGATGCGGTTTATCCAGAGGGAACCAGAGTCTGGATCCGCGAGATCCAGGGTGTGAAACTGATTGTGAGTGATGAAAAGGAGGAAGCATAATGGGTTTTCTGTTTATTTTTCCGTTACTGATCGTAATCTTAGCACTGCTGGCATCCTGTATCCGCATTGTGCCGCAGGCTCAGGCGCTGGTTGTAGAACGCCTTGGCGCGTATCTGGATACCTGGTCCGTAGGCGTACATTTCCTGGTCCCGTTTGTGGACCGCGTGGCAAAGAAAGTCAGCTTAAAAGAGCAGGTTGTGGACTTTGATCCGCAGCCGGTTATCACCAAGGATAACGTAACCATGCGGATCGATACCGTAGTATTTTTCCAGATCACAGATCCGAAGCTTTACGCATACGGCGTGGTAAACCCGATCATGGCCATTGAGAACCTGACCGCCACCACCTTGAGAAACATCATCGGTGACCTGGAGTTAGACCAGACCTTAACCTCCCGCGAGACCATCAACACCAAGATGCGCGCGTCCCTGGATGTGGCAACCGATCCGTGGGGCATTAAGGTAAACCGTGTAGAATTAAAGAACATCATCCCACCGGCAGCCATTCAGGATGCCATGGAGAAGCAGATGAAGGCAGAGCGTGAGCGCCGTGAAGCCATTCTCCGTGCGGAAGGTGAGAAGAAATCCACGATCCTGGTTGCGGAAGGTAAGAAGGAATCCGCAATCCTGGACGCAGAGGCAGACAAACAGGCAGCCATCCTTCACGCAGAGGCAGAGAAGGAGCGCCGGATCCGTGAGGCAGAAGGTGAGGCTGAGGCAATCTTAAAGGTACAGCAGGCAAAGGCAGATGGTATCCGCTTCTTAAAGGAAGCAGGAGCAGACGCAGCCGTACTCCGGCTTAAGAGCCTGGAGGCATTCGCGGCAGCAGCAGACGGCAAGGCCACCAAGATCATCATCCCGTCCGACATTCAGGGCATGGCAGGTTTGGTCACTTCCGTGGCTGAGATCGCAAAATCCCAGGATGGAAAAACTGCTGAGTAATCATTGATAAAGCGCAAATGCGCCGCAATCCGGCATGTCGGAGCTTTATAAAACAAGTTTGCAATTAAAATATTCATACAGAGGAGAGACAATTATGAACTTAAAGGGAAGACATTTTCTGACACTGAAGGATTACACCCCGGAGGAGATCCTGTATCTTCTGGACCTTTCCGCAGAAGTAAAGCGCAAGAAAAAAGAAGGTATTCCGGTAGATAACTACAGAGGAAAAAATGTGGCCCTGATCTTCGAGAAGACCAGTACCAGAACCAGATGCTCCTTTGAGGTTGCAGCACATGACATGGGCATGGGAACCACTTACCTGGATCCGTCAGGCTCCCAGATCGGAAAGAAGGAGAGCATTGCGGATACTGCCAGGGTGCTGGGCCGTATCTACGACGGCATCGAGTACCGTGGCTTTGGTCAGGAAATCGTGGAAGAGCTTGCGAAATACGCAGGTGTTCCGGTATGGAACGGTCTGACCAACGAGTATCATCCGACCCAGATGCTGGCAGACATGCTGACTGTCCGCGAGCAGCTTGGCTGCTTAAAAGGTGTTAAGTTTGTATACATGGGCGATGCCCGCTACAACATGGGCAACTCCCTGATGATCGTCTGCTCCAAACTGGGTCTCCACTTTGTGGCATGCGCACCGAAGAAATATTTCCCGAATCCGGAGCTGGTAGCACAGTGTGAGGAGTACGCAAAGGCATCCGGCGGCACCATTACCCTGACCGAGAACGTGGAAGAGGGCACCAAGGGCGCTGACGTTATCTGCACCGACGTATGGGTATCCATGGGTGAGCCGGACGAGGTATGGGAGGAGCGTATCCGCGACCTGACTCCGTACAAGGTAACCTCCGCAGTCATGAAGAACGCTGGTGAGAAGGCTATTTTCCTGCACTGCCTGCCGTCCTTCCATGACTTAAAGACCAAGATCGGCGCTGAGATGGGCAAACGCTTCGGCATTACCGATATGGAAGTAACCGACGAGGTATTTGAGTCTGAGCAGTCCAAGGTATTTGACGAGGCAGAGAACCGCATGCACACCATCAAGGCTGTTATGATGGCAACACTTGGAGTATAGTCTATGGCAATGCAGGAGAAAAAACGCAATCCGCGCAATGCTGCGCTGATTCTGGACCTGCTGCATATCGTGATCGGCATTCTTGTTGTTATCTGCGCCATCCTGGCGTTTCTGGATCCGGAGGGGAACAGTATTCTGTTCCCCGTGATTTTCTGGCTGGCAGCTGTGTTAAACGGCGTGATGGGCGGATTCCGGATAAGAATGAGCGGGCACGACAGAAAAAAACAGGCGGGGGGAGCGGCCCAGTGCCTGCTGGCAGTGATCCTGACGATACTGGGCGCGTTGAGTGCCATCAGCATCTGGAGGTAACGATTGAAAAACGAAATTTTAAAATGCTTAAAAGAGACAGACGGTTATGTTTCCGGACAGGAACTCTGTGAACGCCTCGGAGTATCCCGCACGGCTGTGTGGAAGGTAATCCGCCAGCTGGAGGCGGAAGGCTACGGGATTGAAGCAGTGCGCAACCGGGGCTACCGTTTACATGACAGCGCGGATATCTTAAACGAAGCAGAAATCCGTGCTGTATTAACTTCCCACTGGCTGGGACAGAATGTAAAGTTCCTGGAAGAAATTGATTCCACCAACAACGAAGTACGCCGCATGGCAGAGCAGGGAGCGCCGGAGGGCACTCTGGTGGTGGCAGAGATCCAGACAGCCGGAAAGGGCAGAAGAGGGCGCCGCTGGGACTCCCCAAAGGGAAGTGGGATCTGGCACAGCTTTCTGCTGCGCCCGGAGTTCGCACCGGAGCATGCTTCCATGCTGACCCTGCTTGCGGCCATGGCAGTGCGCAAATCCGTGAGCAATGTAACGGGCCTGGAATGCCTGATCAAATGGCCTAACGACATTGTGGTGAACGGCAAAAAAATCTGCGGGATCTTAACCGAGATGAGTACGGAAGAAGACTCCATCCGCTATGTGGTGGTGGGAATCGGCATCAATGCCAACACCCCGGATTTCCCGGAGGAGATCCGCGCTACGGCTACATCGCTGGCACTGGAGCTGGGACATCCGGTCCACCGCGCATCCATCATCAACGGTGTAATGTGTGCTTTTGAGGAATATTATGACATTTACCGTGAAACACTGGATATGAGCCGGCTCAAAGAAGCCTATAACCAGGAGCTGGTCAATGTGGAACGGGCGGTAAAGGTGCTGGCGCCGGGCGGCGATTACACCGGGATCTCCCACGGAATCAACGACGCGGGCGAGCTGATCGTGGAACTTGCGGATGGCAGCCTGCGGGAAGTCAATTCCGGGGAAGTGTCAGTAAGAGGAATTTATGGATATGTATGACGCAAAACAGTTGTATGACCGCTTAAAGGTTTCTGAGCGTGAAGATGAGACACTGGATCTGGATGCCAGGCTGCGGGCCATGAATGGTCCGTTGCTTGCCTGGTATGAGGAGCATGCCCGGATTCTTCCCTGGAGGGAGAATCCGGAGGGCTACCGGGTCTGGATCTCGGAAATCATGCTGCAGCAGACCAGGGTAGAGGCGGTCAAACCTTATTTTGAACGCTTTCTTGAGGCGCTGCCGGATGTGGCTTCGCTGGCTTCCGTGGAGGATGACCGGCTGATGAAACTCTGGGAGGGCCTCGGTTACTATAACCGGGCACGCAATCTAAAAAAGGCAGCCGGAGTGATCATGGAAGAGTATGGCGGAAAAATGCCAGAGCAGTACGAGGATCTGTTAAAGCTTCCGGGAATCGGTAGCTACACGGCCGGGGCCGTATCTTCCATTGCCTTTGGGCATCCGGTGCCTGCGGTAGATGGCAATGTGCTCCGGGTGATCTCCAGAGTGACGGCCAGCCGGGAAGATATCTTAAAGGCTTCCACCAAAAAGTGGATGGAAACCCATCTGCGGGAGACCATGCCAAGGGATCGGGCCAGTCATTTCAACCAGGGACTCATTGAGATCGGCGCGATTGTATGTGTGCCAAACGGACAGCCCCATTGCGCGGAGTGCCCGCTAGAGTCTATCTGCCTTGCGAAGCGGCATAATCTTATGGGAGAGATCCCGGTCAAGACTCCGCCGAAAAAGCGCCGCCTGGAAGATAAGACGGTCTGCATTCTGGAGTGTGGGGATCAGGTTGGGTTAAACAAGCGGGACGACAGCGGACTGCTGGCCTCTCTCTATGAACTGCCGAACCGGGAAGGCCATCTGACCCCGGAGGAAATCCCGGAGGCCTTTGGGCTGGATCCGGGGGAAATCGTGGAGCTGGAGCCGGTGGGCCCGGCTAAGCATATTTTCTCCCACGTGGAATGGCATATGACCGGATACCGGGTGCGGTTAAAGCATGGCATTCCAAAATCCTATATTGCGGCCGGAAAAGAAGAACTGAAAACGACTTATGCCCTGCCGAATGCGTTTGGCAGGTATACAAAGATGATAGAATGACGATAATGAAAAAGGATGGGAAGGAGGCTGGCAGCATCGTATGGCTAAGAAAAAACAGATGCTTCTGATCATTAATCCAAGGTCCGGAAGGGAGAAAATCCGCTTAAAGCTTCTGGATATTCTGGATGCGTACACGGGCGCCGGTTATCAGGTGCAGGTGCATGTGACTCAGAAAGCTCTGGACGCGAGGAACGCGGTCTTAAAGTACGGCGCGAAAAAAGACCTGATCGTGTGCAGCGGAGGCGACGGAACCCTGAATGAGGTGATATCCGGAATGATGGAGCTTGCGAAACCGGTAAGCCTGGGGTATATTCCCGCCGGTTCCACCAATGATTTTGCTTCCAGCTTAAGGCTTCCCAGACAGATGATGCCTGCGGCCTTAAATGCGGTAAACGGAAGCCCCTACGCAATCGATATCGGACATTTCTGTGAAGACCGGTATTTTGTTTATGTGGCGGGCTTTGGCGCCTTCACGGAAGTGTCTTATCTGACACCGCAGGATAAGAAAAACCTACTGGGGCATCAGGCCTATATTCTGGAAGGGGTGAAGAGCCTGGCCTCCATCAAGTCTTATTCCATGAAAATTTCCTGTCCGGAGGAGACGCTGGAGGGAGAGTTTATTTATGGCATGGTTACCAACACAGTCAGCGTGGGCGGCTTTAAGGGGCTGGTAAACCAGAATGTGGCACTCAATGACGGATTGTTTGAAGTGCTTCTGATCCGCACACCGAAAACACCGCTGGAACTCAGCAGTATTGTGACCGGGCTTTTGCTGCGTGAAGAAGAAAAAAGCGATCTTGTTTATAAGTTTAAAACGAACAGGCTTACCATTCATACCCAGGAACCCGTAGACTGGGTACTGGATGGAGAGTTTGGCGGTACCAGGACAGACGTTGTGATCCAGAACCTGCCGCAGCAGATCCTGATGCTGTGCCCTCCGGCCGCGGATACCCAAAAGCATGCCGAAAAAACAGAGAATAATGAAAATAATTGTTGAAATCTGACGCTGGATATTATATAATGATTTGTTGTGTAGGCTTTCGTAAACCTTCAACTGAAAGGATGTTACTGTGGAAAAAGACAATTTTTTAGATAAGCTGAAAAAGCTGGTAGAAGTTGCCAAAACAAAGCATAATGCATTGGACATCACGGAGATCAATGACTTTTTTAAAGGGGAGAACCTTGGTCCTGAGCAGATGGAGCAGATATACAGCTTCCTCGAGGAGAAAAATATTGACGTAGTCCCTGTCATTGATGACGCTGCCCTTGCAGATGACAATCTGCTTCTCGACGACGATGATGTAGATATGGACGACAGCTTCATGAAAGACTCCGAGGATATCGAGTTAGACGCGGTAGATCTGCTCGAGGGAATCGGAACCGAGGATCCGGTCCGCATGTATTTAAAGGAGATCGGTACCGTACCGCTGCTGACCACAGAGGAAGAGCTGACGCTTGCAAAGCGCAAGGCAGAAGGCGATGAATACGCCAAAGAGCGCCTGATCGAAGCAAACCTCCGTCTGGTAGTCAGTATCGCAAAGCGTTACACCGGCCGCGGCATGAGCTTTCTTGACCTGGTTCAGGAGGGAAACCTGGGCCTCATCAAAGGTGTAGAGAAGTTTGACTATACAAAAGGATATAAGCTGAGTACATATGCGACTTGGTGGATCAGACAGTCTGTTACCCGTGCGCTTGCGGACCAGGCACGTACAATCCGTGTACCGGTGCATATGGTTGAGACCATCAACAAGATGTCCAAGATGCAGCGTAAGCTGACTCTGGAGCTGGGCTATGAGCCGTCCGTGACAGAGCTTGCCGATGCTCTTGAGATGTCAGAAGACAAGGTTATGGAGATCATGCAGATTGCCAGAGAACCAGCTTCTCTGGAAACCCCGATCGGTGAGGAAGATGATTCCAATCTGGGTGATTTCGTGGCAGACAGCAACGTGGTGACTCCGGAGGGCAACGTAGAGAACGTTATGTTAAGAGAGCATATCGATTCCCTTCTGAAAGACTTAAAGGAGCGTGAGCGTCAGGTTATCGAACTGCGTTTCGGTTTAAAAGACGGCCATCCGCGCACTCTGGAAGAAGTGGGCAAAGAGTTCAACGTTACCCGTGAGCGTATCCGCCAGATCGAGGCGAAGGCGCTCAGAAAGCTGCGTAATCCGGTGCGGAGCAAACGCATCCGTGATTTCCTGTAAAGGGAGAGAGCATGAACCGCAGAAATTATCAGCGTGAGCTGGAAACAGTCATAAAAGAAAATGAGAGCAAGAGTCGGGTCCCCCGGCTCTTGTTGCATAGTTGCTGCGCGCCGTGCAGCAGTTATGTGCTGGAGTATTTATCCGATTATTTTGAGATTACGGTATTTTACTATAATCCCAATATTTCTCCGGCAGAGGAGTATGAAAAACGGGCGGCAGAGCAGAAGCATCTCATTCAGGAGCTGCCTGCGAAGCATCCCATTCATCTGGTGGTGGGAGCCTATGAGCCGGAGCGCTTTTACGCGGTAAGCCGTGGGCTTGAGATGGTTCCGGAGGGCGGCGAGCGCTGCTTTCAGTGCTTTCGCCTGCGCCTGGAAGAGGCGGCGAAAATGGCGGCAGAGGGCGGATTTGATTACTTTGCCACCACTCTTACCATCAGTCCTTTAAAAAACGCCCAGAAGCTGAATGAAATCGGGGAAGAACTCTCTGAAATTTATAAAGTAGAGCATCTGCCGTCCGATTTTAAAAAGAAAAACGGCTATAAGCGGTCGGTGGAATTGTCTGCGCAGTACGGGCTGTACCGGCAGAATTATTGCGGCTGTGTTTTCTCAAAACGCGAGGCTGAAGAACGGCTCCACAATTCCCAAAAAGAGGATAGGCAGATTCTGGAAGAATCTTGACACTTGTCGTGATTTGTAATAAAATTTAAAGAGATTGAAATCAATTCTAAAGGAGACGTGAACTATGCTTAGTAAGAATTTAAAAGTTGTAAATCCGTCCGGGCTCCATTTAAGACCGGCAGGCGTTTTATCTCAGACTGCTATGAAATTCAAATGTGATGTTATCATCGAGTGCGGTGAGAAGAGAATCATTGCAAAGAGTGTATTAAACGTAATGGCAGCAGGCATCAAATCCGGAACCGAGATTACCCTGATCTGCGATGGCGAGGACGAAGCAGCAGCTATGGAGACCGTAAGCAAGGCAATCGAGAGCGGTCTTGGTGAAATGTAAGTCTTCTTTGAGCAGATACAGGCAGACAGAATGAAAGAAAAGGTACTTTGCGGAAGAATGTTCCGGGAAGTACCTTTTTTCTATGCAAAAAAGCATGAAAATCCTGTTTTTTTTCGTGAAAAACAAAAGAAAATAAATAAACGGACAATTTAACTTCCAAAAAAGGATTTACAAATGAGAAAATGTGTAGTATTATGCAGGAAAGATTACACAAGGAAATCGCGAGGGCGCGAAAATTCATTACGAATTTTCGTGCCCTTTTTATTTCATTAGAAAGGAAATGATTTATGGACAGCGATCAGAGAACCTTAACAAAATCCCCAAACACATTTGCTTCCCAGACAAAAGTTCCGGGCCTTTATGATCCGAGCTTTGAGCATGACAACTGTGGTATCGGCGCCGTAGCCAATATCAAGGGCGTTCCGAGCCACCGTACCGTAGAGCAGGCTCTCCACATTGTGGAAAATCTGGAGCACCGCGCCGGTAAGGACGCGGAGGGAAAGACCGGAGACGGTGTCGGCATTATGTTGCAGATCTCCCACAAATTCTTTAAGAAAGTGACAAAGCCGCTGGGCATTGATCTTGGTGAGGCCCGGGAGTACGGTGTCGGCATGTTCTTCTTCCCCCAGGATGAGCTTGCCAGAAACCAGGCGAAAAAGATGCTGGAGGTTATAGTCCAGAAAGAGGGATTGAAGTTCCTTGGATGGAGAACCCTTCCGACCCACCCGGAGAAGATCGGTGACAAGGCTGTGGAAAAAATGCCATACATTATGCAGGGCTTCATCGGAAAGCCGGCAGAGGTGAAAAAAGGACTGGACTTTGACCGCCGCCTGTATGTGGCACGCCGTGTATTCGAACAGAGCAACGACGATACCTATGTGGTATCCATGAGCAGCCGTACCATTGTATACAAGGGTATGTTCCTCGTAAAAGAGCTGCGTCAGTTCTTTGAGGATCTGCAGGATCCGGATTACGAGTCCGCCATCGCAACCGTGCATTCCCGCTTCAGCACCAATACCAACCCGAGCTGGATGCGTGCCCATCCGAACCGCATCATCGTACATAACGGTGAGATCAACACCATCCGTGGCAACGTGGACAAGATGATGGCCCGGGAGGAGAACATGGAGACGAAGTTCTTCAAATCCGACATGTACAAGGTTCTGCCGATCATCAGCCAGGAGGGTTCCGACTCCGCCATGTTAGACAACGCGCTGGAGTTCATGGTCATGAGCGGCATGGAGCTTCCGATGGCCGTGATGATCCTGATCCCGGCTCCGTGGCAGCATGACCGGTTCATGCCGCAGGAGGTCAAGGATTTTTACCGCTACTACGCAACCATGATGGAGCCGTGGGATGGCCCGGCATCCATTGTATTCAGCGATGGCGATGTGATGGGCGCGGTTCTCGACCGCAACGGCCTGCGTCCGTCCCGTTACTACATCACCGATGATGATCAGGTAATCCTGGCTTCCGAGGTTGGCGCAATCGATATCGACCAGTCGCATGTAGTAAAGAAGGAGCGCTTAAGACCTGGCAAGATGCTTCTCATTGATACCGTGAAGGGCGAACTGGTGGGAGATGAGGAATTAAAGCTCCGCTATGCGTCCCGTCAGCCCTACGGCGAGTGGCTGGATTCCCAGATGGTAGAACTCAAAGACCTTCCGATTCCGAACAAGGGCGTGCCGGAGCTGACAAAGAAGCAGCGCGCGCAGCTTCAGAAGACTTATGGTTACACCTACGAGCAGTATAAGACCATGATCCTTCCGATGGCATTAAACGGTGCCGAGGCAGTTTCCGCCATGGGTGCGGATAGTCCGTTGGCTGTACTTTCCAAGAAGCACCAGCCGCTGTTCAACTATTTTAAACAGCTCTTCGCCCAGGTAACCAACCCGCCGATCGATGCGATCCGTGAGGAAATCGTAACCTCCACCACCGTTTACGTCGGTGAGGAGGGCAACGTGCTGGAGGAGGCTCCGGAGAACTGCCACATCTTAAAGGTAGATAACCCAATCCTGACCTGCACCGATCTCTTAAAGATTAAATATATGAAGAAACCGGGATTCAAGGTAGAGGTAATCCCGATCACCTACTATAAGAATACTTCTCTGGCCAAGGCCATTGACCGCCTGTTCCTGGAGGTGGACCGTGCCCACCGTGACGGCGTGAACATCATCATCCTGTCTGACCGTGACATTGATGAGAACCATGTGCCGATTCCGTCCCTGTTGGCCGTATCTGCCCTGCAGCAGCATCTGGTAAAGACCAAGAAACGTACCTCCATGGCACTGATTCTGGAGAGCGGCGAGCCGAGAGAGGTTCACCATTTTGCAACCCTGTTAGGTTTTGGTGCCAGCGCCATCAACCCGTATCTGGCCCAGGAGTCCGTACATTACCTGATTGAGTCCAAGATGTTAGATAAGGATTACTATGCAGCAGTCAATGATTACAACTCCGCAGTCCTTCATGGCATTGTCAAGATTGCGTCCAAGATGGGCATTTCCACCATCCAGTCCTACCAGGGCGCCCAGATCTTCGAGGCCATCGGTATCTCCAAAGAGGTCATCGACAAGTACTTTACCAACACGGTCAGCCGTGTGGGCGGTATTACCCTGGAAGACATCGCAAACGATGTGGATGTGCTGCACTCCACCGCATTCGACCCGCTGGGCCTGGATGTAGACCTGACCCTGGAGAGCGTGGGAAGCCACAAGGAGCGCTCCGGCCAGGAAGAGCATCTGTATAATCCGCGTACCATTCACCTGTTGCAGCAGGCTGCGTGGACCGGAAATTATGAGATCTTTAAAGAGTACAGCCATGTGCTGAACGAGGAAGAGCAGACCATCAACCTGCGAAGCCTCATTGACTTTAACTTCGATGAAAACGGCGGCATTCCGATCGACGAGGTCGAGAGCGTGGATTCCATTGTAAAACGTTTTAAGACCGGTGCCATGTCTTACGGCTCCATTTCCCAGGAAGCCCATGAGACTCTGGCCATTGCCATGAACCGTCTGGGCGGCAAGTCCAACACCGGTGAGGGCGGTGAGAGCCTGGAGCGTCTGGTTCCGGGACCGAAGAACAACAACCGCTGTTCTGCCATCAAGCAGGTGGCATCCGGACGTTTCGGCGTTACCTCCCGCTATCTGGTAAGTGCCCAGGAGATCCAGATCAAGATGGCCCAGGGCGCAAAGCCTGGTGAGGGCGGACAGCTTCCGGGCGGAAAGGTATATCCGTGGGTGGCAAAGACCCGTCATTCCACCACCGGTGTCGGCCTGATTTCCCCGCCGCCGCACCATGACATCTACTCCATCGAGGATCTGGCACAGTTAATTTACGATTTGAAAAACTCCAACACCAGAGCAAGAATCTCTGTGAAGCTGGTATCGGAAGCAGGTGTGGGAACCGTAGCGGCCGGTGTTGCAAAGGCAGGCGCGCAGGTGATCCTGGTATCCGGCTTTGACGGTGGTACCGGCGCGGCGCCGAGAAACTCCATTTACAATGCGGGACTTCCGTGGGAGCTCGGCGTGGCAGAGGCACATCAGACCCTGATCATGAACGGCCTGCGTGATAAAGTCATCCTGGAGACCGACGGTAAGCTGATGACCGGCCGTGATGTGGCCATCGCCTGCATCCTGGGTGCCGAGGAGTTTGGTTTCGCAACCGCTCCGCTTGTTACCATGGGCTGTGTCATGATGCGTGTCTGCAATCTGGATACCTGTCCGGTGGGCATCGCGACCCAGAATCCGGAACTGAGAAAACGTTTCAAGGGCAAACCGGAGTATGTGGTAAACTTCATGCATTTCGTAGCACAGGAGCTGCGTGAATATATGGCAAAGCTTGGTGTGCGTACCGTAGATGAACTGGTGGGACGTACCGAGTTCTTAAAGAAGAAAGAGCACATTCCGTCTGAGCGCGCGAATAAGGTGGATTTAAGCAACATCCTTGGAAATCCGTACGAGGGCATGCGTTTCCGCGGATACCATGATAAACTGGAATATGACTTCAAGCTGGATCAGACCATCGACGAGCAGGTATTCTTAAAACAGTTGAAGACCGCGCTGAATAAGGGCCAGAAGAAGAGCCTGAAGGTGGATGTCTCCAACGTGGACCGTACGCTGGGAACCATCTTCGGATCCGAAATTACCAGACAGTATCCGGATGGACTGCCGGAGGATACCTTCGCCATTCAGTGCAACGGAAGCGGCGGCCAGAGCTTTGGCGCGTTTATCCCGAAGGGCCTGACTCTGGAGCTTTGCGGCGACAGCAACGACTACTTCGGCAAAGGCTTATCCGGCGGCAAGCTGATTGTATATCCGCCGAAGAATGTGAAGTTTAAGGCAGAAGATAACATTGTCATTGGTAACGTTGCCCTGTACGGTGCAACCAGCGGCAAGGCTTACATCAACGGTGTGGCAGGCGAGCGTTTCTGTGTCCGCAACTCCGGCGCAACGGCTGTTGTTGAGGGCGTGGGCGACCATGGATGTGAGTACATGACCGGAGGCCGTGTCGTAGTCCTTGGCACAACCGGAAAGAACTTTGCGGCCGGCATGAGCGGTGGTATCGCTTACGTGCTGGATGAGAAACGTGATCTGTACAAGCGCCTGAACAAGGAACTGGTTTCCCTGGAAGAGGTAACGAACAAGTACGACGTTCAGGAGTTAAAGGGGATGATTCAGGACCATGTGGCATACACCGGTTCTGCCCGCGGAAAAGAGATTCTGGATCACTTTGGCGAGTACCTGCCGAAATTCAAGAAGGTAATGCCTCATGACTACCGCCGCATGATGAACACCATCGTGCAGATGGAAGAGAAGGGCTTAAGCAGTGAACAGGCGCAGATCGAGGCATTTTACGCAAACCAGAGAAAGTAAGGAGGAGAGGACGATGGGAAAGCCAACAGGATTTTTAGAATATGACAGAGTAAACGGCAAGGCGGCTGCACCACTGGAGCGCATCAAAAACTTCAATGAGTTCCACACTCCTTTGACGGAGGCGCAGCAAAGGAAACAGGGCGCACGCTGCATGGAGTGCGGCGTCCCCTTCTGCCAGTCCGGCATGATGATGAACGGCATGGTATCCGGCTGCCCGCTCCATAACCTGGTTCCGGAGTGGAATGACCTGGTTTATACCGGAAACTGGGGACAGGCCTATAACCGCCTGAAAAAGACCAACAGTTTTCCGGAGTTTACCAGCCGTGTGTGCCCGGCTCCGTGCGAGGCAGCCTGCACCTGCGGCCTGAACGGAGATCCGGTCAGCATTAAAGAAAACGAGCATGCCATCATTGAGAAGGCGTACGAGACAGGAGCAGCAGGTCCGAGACCGCCGAAGCTGCGTACCGATAAAAAGATCGCAGTCATCGGTTCCGGTCCGTCCGGCCTGGCTGCGGCAGACCAGTTAAACAAGCGCGGCCACAATGTGACGGTGTTTGAGCGGGAGGACCGCGTGGGCGGCCTTCTGATGTACGGCATCCCGAATATGAAGCTGGAAAAGCAGATCATTGACCGAAAGATCAATGTCATGAAAGAAGAGGGCGTGACCTTTGTGACCGGCGCCAATGTCGGAAAGAATTATAAGGCTGCAAAGCTGTTAAAGGAATTTGACAGCGTAGTTCTGGCCTGTGGCGCATCCAACCCGCGGGACATCAACGTGCCGGGCCGGGATGCAGAGGGTATTTACTTTGCGGTTGATTTCTTAAAATCCACCACAAAGAGCCTGTTAAACTCCAATCTGGAGGATGGAAATTACATTTCCGCGAAGGATAAGCATGTCATCGTCATCGGCGGCGGTGATACCGGAAACGACTGTGTCGGCACCGCCATCCGTCATGGCTGCGCGTCCGTGACCCAGCTGGAGATGATGCCGAAGCTTCCAGAAAAGCGCACGGAAAACAACAGCTGGCCGGAGTGGCCCCGCATCTTAAAGACCGACTACGGCCAGGAAGAGGCCATTGCCGTGTTCGGCCACGACCCGCGTATCTATCAGACGACTGTGAAGGAGTTTGTGAAGGATGAGAGCGGAAAGCTGGTAAAGGCCATCCTCATCAGCCTGAAAGCGGAGAAGAATCCGGAGACCGGACGCATGTCCATGGTGCCGGTGGAAGGTTCCGAGAAGGAAGTACCGGCAGACCTGGTGCTGATCGCCGCAGGATTTTTGGGCGCCCAGGCTTACGTGGCAGACGCATTCGGCGTGGAGTTAAATGTCCGCACCAATGTGGCTACCGAGGCCGGAAAATATGCCACCAACGTAGAGAAAGTCTTCACCGCAGGTGATATGCACAGAGGACAGTCCCTGGTGGTATGGGCGATCCACGAAGGCCGCGATGTGGCAAAAGAAGTGGATAAGTATCTGATGGGGTATACGAATCTGGCGTAAAGCCGACAATGAAGAAGAGGACTGATCTCGCAATCAGTCCTCTTCTTCTTCGTGGGCGTGGTCATAAATTTTCTGGATTTCCGGCGGGAGCTGGTTTGGCATCATGGCGTGGATGCGGTCTTCGGAGCACCATTCCATAAATTAAAACAGAATAAAGCAATGAGAGAATACAGGGATAATATCCTGATTGAAGCATATAATAGGTTTTAGAACAGAAAACTGTGTTAAGTTGCAAAAATCTTCCCTAAAACCGGCTATACATATACTGGAAGACTTGCTGAATATCCTTTCCTCTGCTATTGGTTCTCTGACCAATCCTGAGAAGTTAAAGAATACCTTTAAGACTGTAAAAAAATCTAAAATCACTTCAAAAACGATCAAGAAATATCTGGATTGCTTTGAGGATTCTTTCCTGATTGAATCAGCACAGAGATATGACATCAAGGGTAAGGCATATATTGAAACTCCAAAGAAATACTATTTCTCTGATCTTGGGCTTCGTAATGCAAGAATCAATTTCCGTCAGTTTGAGCAGACACATTCCATGGAGAACGTGATTTATAACGAATTGCGTATGCGTGGATACAGCGTGGATGTTGGTGTTGTTACCATTGCGGAGAAAGATCAAGAAGGAAAGGTAACCCGTAAACAGCTGGAAGTTGACTTTGTATGCAATCTTGCTTCATCCAGATATTATATCCAGTCAGCGTATTCATTACCTGATGAAGCAAAACGTACTCAGGAAATCAGACCATTCAGAAAGATAGATGATTCTTTCAAGAAGATTGTTATTACAAAAGATATTGTGCAGCCGTACTATGATAACTATGGTATTTTGACCGTGAATATCTATGATTTCCTTCTTGACCCGCAAATTCTTGAAAAATAATACAATGTAAACTCTTGTTGCGAATAGGGACAAATAAAATAAAAATCCGCTTGACAGGAACCAGGTCATCTTATATAATGTTGTTATTGCATGAGCAATACAAACAATTTATAAAATGGCCTGGTGGCTCAGCTGGTTAGAGCGCCGCCCTGTCACGGCGGAGGTCGTGGGTTCGAACCCCATCCGGGTCGCTATATATAAAAGAAGTCTGGTAGCAGGCTTCTTTTTTTTATCAGTAAAGCAGGAAGTGAATGAGCCCGTCTCCCGGTATTTTCAGCATATCAGGTTGTTTGCCTTTTGAACACACGTGTCCGAATGCAGCGGATGAAGTCCGATGCAGGCGAACGCATGTTGTGAGAGCAAGCAAACAACGATATGTGAAAATAGAGGGAGGCGGGCTCATTCACTTCCGGAGCTATGTTTCAAATTTTGAATTTTCGTAACTGTTCAATAGGTCTGCGCACTTGCTGCGCTGACCGTAAGAAAACATGAGCTGGCAAGCAAAAATCCCATTGCCGCAGGCAATTTTCAATGGATTTTTGCTCGTGACTGTGAAGGTACTGAACAGTTACGAATTTTCTCACAAACTTCCCATTCTTTCCTCACAAAATGAACACATTCGCCTGATATGTTTATAAAAGCGAAAAGACTGAAAATGATTCAGAGAGGAGCACATTATGAGGATGAGAGAGCTTGCGGCTGTGATGGCGGGTGTGTCGTTTGGCATGGCAGTTTTGCCGAACATGACTGCGTTTGCGGCGGATAATAATATAGATTACCGGAGGAAGGTAGTCGGCATTGCCGGCATTATGAACAACACCAGCACCGGCCTGAATGATCCGGTGACCCGGGCAGAGTTTGCCAATATGCTGGTAAAGGCATCCACCTACCGGGATTTTCTTCCCACCACCAGTAGCGTGTCGGTTTATGCCGATGTCCCAGCCACGGCCCAGTACGCGTCCAGTATCCGCATTGCGGCAGAACAGAACTGGGTGACTGGTTATCTGGGCGGCTTATATAAGCCGGAGCAGTCCATTACGCTGCAGGAGGCGGCGCGGGGAATTCTGGCACTTCTTGGTTACACCAGCGAGGATTTTGGCAGCAGCCTTTCCAGTGCACGTATGGCAAAATTTTATGCCTTGGAGTTGAATGAAAATCTGGACAGGCAGCCAAACGAGGTACTAAACCGTTCAGATTGCATCAACCTGTTTTATAACCTGTTAAAGACCGACTCCAAAACTACCGGAAAAGCCTATGCGACTGTGCTTGGATGTGAATTGAATTCTGATGGAGAGGTGAATCCGCTGGGACTTGCGGATACCAATCTTAAGGGACCAAAGCTTGTGACCAAGGGCTCCCAGATCGGCAATTATGTTCCGTTCAATGTGCAGGAGGCCAGCATTTTTGTAAACGGCGATGCCTCCAGCTATGAGGCATTAAAAAGCTATGTTTCCAGCAGTTATGTGGTGATTTATTACAATCAGACCGCAAAAACCATCTGGGCCTACATTGCGGATGAAGATGTGCAATCCGGCCGTTGTGCCGTGCGCGGAACGGTGGAGAACATTTATTACAGCTCCAGCGATGTCATGACGCCGACCTCTATCACCCTGGATGACGGGCAGGAATACAAGCTGAGCAGTTCCGAGATGCAGTTTGCGTTTTCTGTTTACGGCTCCATCCGTGTAGGTGACCGGGTAACGCTGATCTGTGAAAAGAGCGAGAACTCCAATGGTGACGCGACCTATACCGTTGTGGACTATGTGGAAGATTAAGGGAGGCCGGACATGTTTGGAACATTATCAGCAAAATTTAGAAAGACACATTCCGAGGCAGGGAGTGAAAACGGAAACGGCGGAATGACCGGACTGGGAAATGCAGCAGGAAAAACCGGAAAACGGCGCAAAAACAAGGGCGGAAAGAAACGTGTGCTGTTGATTGCAGCAGGTGTGGCGGTTCTTGCAGGCGGCCTGTTCTGGCACAATCACAGCGCTAAAGCTAAAATGGCCAGTTCAAAAGCAGGAGAGCAGAAAACTGCTACGGCAACCGTAGGAACCTTGACTTCAGAATTGACTTCATCTGGCACTATTTCTCCAAAAGACACTTATACCATTACATCTCTGGTGGAGGGAACAGTGCTGACGGCGGATTTTGAAGAGGGCGATCAGGTGACGGCGGGGCAGGTACTTTACCAGATTGATGCTTCTTCTGTAGAGTCCGATCTGAAATCTTCGGAAAATTCTCTGACTCGTGCCAATAAGAGCTATCAGCAGGCTTTGGAGGATTACCAGGAAGCGGTCAGTGATTACAGCGGCAATACTTATAAGTCTACCCGTACTGGCTTTATCAAAAAATTAAATATCCAGGTGGGAGACAAGGTGAGCTCTAACACAGATCTGGCAGAACTTTACAATGACCAGACCATGAAACTCAAAGTGCCGTTTCTGGCAGGGGAGGCTGCATCCATTCCAGTGGGCAGCCAGGCCGTGGTTACACTGACGGATACGGAAGAACAACTTTCCGGCTTGGTTACGGCGGTTAGCAATATGGATGAGGTGCTGGATGGTGGCCGTATTGTCCGTTACGTTACCATGGAGGTGGCAAATCCGGGTGGTCTTACTACATCCCACAGCGCTGCCGCCACGATTGGCGAGTTTGCCTGCTGCAGTGAAGGAAGTTTTGAGGCTATGACGGATACTACCATGAAGGCTTCTGTAACTGGAAACGGCAGTCTGGAGGTAGAGGAGCTTCTGGTGCATGAGGGAGACTATGTGACTTCTGGTACCCCGCTGTTCCGTATTAAGAGTAAGGATGTGGAAGATATTCTGGATTCCTATCAGGACGCGGTGGACCAGGCTCAGGAGAAAATCGAGTCGGCCCAGAGCAATGCGGACAATAAACAGGAAACCTATGATAACTACACCATTACCGCGCCGATTTCCGGTCAGGTGATCACAAAGAGCGTGAAAGCGGGAGATAAGATTGACCGAAGCTCCAGCAGCTCCACTTCAACGCTGGCAGTTATCTACGATTTGTCGGAGGTGACCTTTGAAATGTCCGTGGATGAGCTGGATGTAGGCCGCGTGCAGGTGGGGCAGACAGTCAATGTCACGGCGGACGCCATTGAAGGAAAAACTTTTACAGGTAAAGTCACTAACATCAGCTTGCAGAGCTCCCAGTCCAATCGGGTCACCAACTATCCAGTCACTGTAACTTTGGATGAGGTGGACGATCTGCTTCCGGGCATGAACGTGGACGGAACCATCATTCTGGACCAGGTGGACAATGCGCTGATGATTCCGGTGGATTCCCTGATGCGGGGCAACCGTGTATATGTGAAGGATGACAGTGTGACCGAGCAGCAGGGCAATGTACCGGCCGGATTTAAGGCAGTAGAAGTAGAGACCGGCATTAGCAACGATGATTACGTGCAGATTACAAGTGGTCTTTCTGAGGGCGATGAAGTTTATGTAGATTCCTCTTCTAATACCAGCACCGATATGTTCCAGATGGGCGGAATGGGCGGCCCTGATGGAATGGGCGGCGGCCCTGGCGGCGGAAACGGTGGGCCGGGAGGCAATGGCGGAAACGGTGGAGGCGGCAACCGCGGTGGAGGTATGTAAGATGGCAGAACCTCTGATCGAATTAAAAGACATTTACAAAATATATCATATGGGTGATGAGGAAGTCCGCGCCAACGACGGCATCTCCCTCACCATCAACCGCGGCGAATTTGTGGCAATTGTAGGAAAGTCCGGAAGCGGAAAATCCACCCTCATGAACATCATCGGCGCGCTGGATGTGCCCACCTCCGGCAGTTATCTGCTGGGAGGCGAGGATGTGGACCAGATGAGCGATGACCAGCTGGCAGACATCCGCAACCGGATGATCGGCTTCATTTTCCAGCAGTACAACCTTCTTCCAAAGTCGAACCTTCTGGAGAATGTGGAGCTTCCGCTTCTGTATGCAAAGGTTCCGGCAGAGGAACGGAAGGAGCGCGCCATGCGATCCCTGGAGCGGGTCGGACTGGCGGACAAATGGAAGAATATGCCGAATCAGCTTTCTGGCGGCCAGCAGCAGCGAGTATCCATTGCCCGGGCGCTGGCGGGAGACCCATCTCTGATCCTGGCGGACGAACCCACCGGTGCGCTGGACTCAAAAACCAGCCGCGAGGTACTGAATTTTCTGAAGGAACTCAATGAAGAAGGAAATACCATTGTCATGATTACCCACGATAATTCCATTGCCCTGGAGGCAAAGCATGTGGTGCGGATCCACGATGGAAAGATTAATTTTAACGGAGATGTGAAAGACTATGCTGCAATCATTTAAGCTGGCCATCAAGAGTATCTGGAGTAACAAGATGCGCTCCTTTCTGACGATGCTGGGCATCATCATTGGCGTGGCTTCGGTCATCATCCTGGTGAGTCTGGTAAATGCCTATATGTCCTACATGACCGAAAGCTTTGCCAGCCTTGGCACCAACCAGATCACGGTCAACATGGTCAATCTTCCGTCCCGGTCGGTGTCGGTGGATGAGATGTATGCATTTTACGATGAAAATACGGAGAGCTTTGATCATATGACGCCCATGGTCAGTATCAGCGCTATCGTGAAAAACGGAACAGATTCCATGACTTCCACTTCGGTGAGTGGTGTAAGCGAAGACTATCTCGGCGTCAAAGACTGGATGCTGGCCTACGGGCGCAATGTCCAGTACGCCGACATCACGGCACGGCATAAGGTCTGCGTGATCGGTGCCTACGTGGCAAATGAGTTATACGGAAGTGCGGAGAAAGCCTACGGCGAGACCATCAAGGTAAACGGATACGCGTTCCAGATCGTCGGCGTGGTGGAACAGCAGGATGATGATCTGGAAGAGGGCGGTACCGATGATTTTCTGTTTATGCCATATAGCTGCGCGGTCAAGATGGCACGCAACGCTAACATCAATAACTACACCTTTACGATCCGTGACTTGTCTGCGGCAACGGAAGGAAAAACTCTGATTGAAGATTTTTTATATGAGAAATTCAAGAATGAAGACCTGTATACGGTCACTGCCATGAGTGAGATGCTGGATTCCTTAAACAGCATGATCGCCATGGTATCGGCAGGACTGGGTGGTATTGCCGGAATCTCCCTGTTGGTGGCAGGCGTGGGCGTTATGAATATCATGCTGGTGTCTGTAACGGAACGAACCAGAGAAATCGGTATTCGCAAGGCGTTGGGCGCCAAGCGGAGCGTCATCATGCAGCAGTTTGTTATCGAAGCGGCGGTGACCAGTTCCCTGGGAGGCGTGATCGGAATTCTGCTGGGAAGTATTGCCACCTCCACCATTGGAGCACTGGCCGGGTTAAACGCGACGCCAACCCCGATGGCCGTGATCGTGTCTTTCAGTGTGTCGGTTGGAATTGGTCTGTTGTTTGGATATATGCCTGCAAGCCGTGCGGCAAAGCTGAACCCGATCGATGCGCTGCGGAGTGAGTAGAGGAAGGAGCGTGAATGCATGAAAAAAGTTTTAAAACAATGGATTGTGGCTGCCGCCGCTGTTCTTCTGGCCGCTGTTCCACAGTTTCCGTCCTACGCATCCGACAAAGCCGTAGAGACGGTATACCTTGGCACTCCGGCTCATGTCTGGTGGGAGACGGACACCACCGGCAAGTGGTCCTCTGTTTCAAAGGCTCATGAGTATCAGGTGAAACTTTACATAGCAGACAGCGTGGACCGGGACGAAGACAACTGGCGTAAGGTGGATTTCGATGATGAAAGCATGGAAGGAGCCGAGTGCGTTATGACAAAGCGTACCGGAGAGACCTCCTGTGATTTCAGCGCCTACATGGATGATCTGCACACCTACTTCTTCGTGGTGCGGGCCACCCCAAAAGTCAGCGAACAGGCCTACGTAAAAGCCGGCTCCTGGATTGGTTCCCCGGACGCGGATTACCGTGCGGCGCAGGTAATTGGCTACACCGATGGCAAGTGGCGCAACTATCTGGAAGGAAGCCGTTATCAGTTAGAAGACGGCAGTTATCCCGGCGCAGGCTGGCAGCGCATTGAAGCCAACTGGTATCTGCTGGATGACCAGGGCTATCGTCTCACCGGCTGGCAGGAGCGTGACGGAAAACGCTATTACCTGGGGGAAAACGGTGAAATGGCTACCGGCTGGTTCGTCTGGAACGACAACTGGTACTACGCCGATAAAAGCGGCGTGATACAGACTGGATGGGTCATGACCGAGCCTGGGAAATATTATTATATGGATGAAAGTGGTGTGTGGGTAGAAGATGCCGTAAAAAAAGAGGAGTAAGTGATATAGAATTGCTGTAGATAGAAAGTCTGGGATTTTTGAAAGTCCTGGACTTTTTCTGTTTTCTGCTGACTTCATGAAGTAAACGAAAATTATAAGAACTATCCAGAATAAAGATTCTATGCTATACTTGTTAAGAAACTGGCAAGAAAAATCATCATTCTAATACAGAACTGATACAACGCGAGGGGGTATTTCATGAACCAGAATCCATTTGGGGGTCAGGATCCGTTTGATTTTCTGCGCAGGCAGATGGAAGAACAGCTGAGACAGAAGCAGCAGAAGAACCAGTGGCAGAACCAACAGTCCGGGGGTGCAAACCAGAACCGGCAAAATAGCAATGCAGGCGGTTCGCAGAATCATGAACCGGAGCGGTTTGATTCGGACGGCAATCCGGTAAAGAATAAAAAGAAAAAACTTCGCCTGTTCCGCAATACCGGGGTGGCTGCTGCGGTGGTAGCGCTGGCTATGATTGGCATTAACAGCTACTATGTCCTGGACGAGGAAAACTATGCGGTGGTGACGACACTTGGAAGTCCCCAGGCAGAGTCCCAGGCGGGACTGCATTTCAAGATTCCGTTTATCCAGAGCGTGACCATGGTTTCCAAGGGCATTAAAGGAATGCCGATCGGCTATGTGCAGGAGACCGGAGAATCCGTGGATGAGGAATCCATTATGATCACCAAGGATTTCAACTTTGTTAACACCGACTTTTATCTGGAATATATGGTCAATGATCCGGTGAAATATCTGTACGCGTCTTCGGACCCGGAGGCTACCCTGAAAATGCTGGCCCAGTCTTATATTCGTGATACCGTTGGCATTTACAATGTAGATGATGTTATTACCACCGGAAAAGCTCTGATCCAGTCCGAAATCAAAGAGAAGCTGACCAACCGCATGATCGCGGAAGACATTGGTCTTTCTGTGGTAAACATCACGATTCAGGACGCGTTCCCGCCGACAGAGGAAGTCCTGAGCGCATTCAAAAATGTTGAGAACGCAAAGCAGGGCAAAGAGACGGCCATCAACAACGCCAACAAGGACCGCAATGAGAAGATTCCGCAGGCGGAAGCCGAGTGCGACCAGATCATCAAGAATGCGGAGGCAGAAAAGGAAGCCCGCATCAACGAGGCCCAGGGTCAGGTAGCTCGTTTTGAACAGATGTACACGGAGTACAGCAAGTACCCGCTCATTACAAAGCAGCGTATGTTCTACGAGACCATGGAGGATGTGCTTCCGTCCATGAAGGTTTACATTGTGGATGAGAGCGGCACCCAGAAGATGCTGCCCCTTGACAGCTTCACTTCTGCAATGCAGTCTGCAGGCAGTGGAGCAGCAAGTAATGGAAGCGAAGCATCGGGAACTGAAAACAGCAGTGCAAAAGCAGACAGTAGCCAGACGGGCAGCAGAAGCGCCGGTCAGGCCGGAGATACTGGTTCTGCGAATGCGCAGTAGGACACGGAAGGAGGAAGTTCGTCATGAAAAAAATAGCAAAAGCCTTCAGCGGCCTGATTCTCATTGCAGCATTGTTTGTTTTAGGAAATTCCCTGGTCATTACCTACCCGGATGAATATATGATCGTGCGCCAGTTCGGTGAGATTGTCCGCGTAGTGGAGACTCCTGGAGTTTCCGTAAAGATCCCGTTTGTACAGACCAGCGCGCCGATTCCGAAAGCACTTCAGATTTACGATATTCCGAAGTCGGATGTCATCACCAAAGATAAAAAGAGTATGATCGCAGATGCCTTTGTGCTTTGGAAGATTTCAGACCCGGTTTTGTTCACCCGCCATTTAAACGGTCAGGTAGCCCAGGCTCAGTCCCGCATCGCGGCATCGGTCTTTTCTTCTATGAAGTCTGTCATTTCCAATATGGATCAGACAGAAATCATCGAGAATCGTGATGGCAAGCTGGCAGAGGATATCAAGGATAATATCGGTGGTTCTCTGGATGGATACGGCATTGAGGTACTGGCCGTGGAGACCAAGTCCCTGGATATGCCGGACGACAACAAACAGTCCGTATACGACCGCATGATTTCCGAGCGCAACAACATCGCGGCATCCTACACGGCCCAGGGTAATTCCTCAGCCCAGAAGATCAAAAATGATACCACAAAGGAAGTCTCCGTCATGAAGTCCGAGGCCAATGCCGAGGCTGAGAAGATTAAAGCCGAAGGCGAAGCCCAGTACATGCAGATTTTATCCAACGCCTACAACGATACCAGCAAGGCAGATTTCTACAATTTCGTCCGCTCCCTCGATGCAGCAAAAGCATCCTTAAAAAACGGAAACAACACCCTGATCCTGGATAAAAGTTCCCCGATCACGCAGGTGTTCTACGGATACTAAATTTGGCTACTTTTTATTCATCCCGCAGCGGTGCCAATACAGCAGGAAGTGAATGAGACCGCCCTCCGGTATTTTCAGCATATCAAGTTGTTTGCATCTTGAGCACACACGTCCGAATGTGGCGGATGTCAATCCGACACAGGCGAACGCGTGTCAGCGAAAGCAAGCAAACAACGATATGTGAAAATAAAGGAGAGCGGTCTCTTTCACTTCCGGACCTTTATCAGTTCCGTTCCCTGATTTTTATTGTAATTCGGTTATAATATCGGGGAACAGCTCCACCGATCTCTTCAGGATCCCATGCACCTGCGCGATGCAGATCCCATAATTGGTAATCGGCACGTTCTGTGCGACAGCTCTTGCAATCCGCGCCTTCATTTCCCGTTCATTTAACATACATCCGCCGCAGTGCACCACCAGTGCATAGAAGGACAGATCCTCCGGGAATTCTCCGCCAGAGGTGAACTCGAAGTTTAACTTTTTTCCGGTATAGTTCCGGATCCAGTTTGGAAGCTTCACGGTTCCGATATCACCGCACTGGCGGTGGTGGGTGCAGCCTTCGGAAATCAGAACGGTGTCACCTTCCTGCAGCTTGTCAAGCTGGGCGGCACCGTGCACTGCTTCCTTTAAATCTCCCTTGTAGCGGGCAAAGAGGATGGAGAAGGAGGTGAGTGGAATATCCGCCGGGGTGTCGGCGTTTACTTTTTTGAAGGCCTGGGAATCCGTGATGACCAGGGCCGGTTTCTTTCCAAGAGCCTGCAGGGTCTGGGGCAGTTCGGTTTCCCTTGCGACCACGGAGATGGCGCCGGATTCCAGCACATCGCGGATGGTCTGCTGTTGGGGCAGGATCAGACGACCCTTCGGTGCAGCGGAGTCAATGGGAACCACAAGAACCACCACATCCTCCGGCTGGATCAGATCGGCCACAATGCGTTTTTCATTCGCTTCGGCGGAGGCAGCTTTCGCCAGCGCGCCAATCCGTTCCTTGAGTTCATAAATCTGAACACCGTCCTTTGCGCTGACGCAGATCTCGTCCGCTTTCAGAGAAAGGGGAGCGGAGAGAAGATCGGATTTGTTGTATACGGTAATGTGCGGAATTTTCTTTTCGTCAAAAAGTGTTAACAGCTCCTGGTCGGCCTGCTGCAGTCCCTTTTCTACATCTACAACCAGGATGGCAATGTCGGTTTTGTCCAGAACCTGCAGGGCGCGCTTTACGCGCATTTCGCCCAGGGTTCCCACATCGTCAATTCCCGGGGTGTCGATGACGACCACCGGGCCGATGGGAAGAAGCTCCATGGCCTTCTGCACCGGGTCGGTGGTGGTTCCCTTGGTTTCCGAGACCAGGGATAAACTCTGGCCGGTCACAGCGTTTACCACACTGGATTTTCCAGCGTTTCGCAGGCCGAAGAAGCCAATGTGAACCCGCTCGGCGGATACTTTATCATTCAGTCCCATAGTTGTGTCCTCTTTTCTTAATTCAGAACCGGAAATCCCGTCGGTTGGAAGCCTTGATATCTTCAATATTCTTCCGCGCGATCTCACGCACCTTTTCCTTCGGAATTTTCTCAAGCTCTTTTTCAATCAGTTCAAATCCGTGCTTTTTTGTTTCCTCGCTGGCGTAATCTACCAGATATTCGGTCAGGGTCATCAGGGCGTTCGGATGGCAGCAGTTTAAGATCTGGCCGTTCTTGCACAGGCTCATGAAGCGGTCGCCGGTGCGGCCCTCCCGGTAGCATGCGGTACAGAAGGATGGAATGAAGCCCAGCTGCATCAGCCAGTCCACCACCTCGTCTAGGGAGCGCTGGTCGGAGACATCGAACTGCTCGGAATCATGAGGGCGCTCCTCCTCACAGTAGCCGCCCACAGAGGTTCTGGAAGCGCCGCTGATCTGGGAAACACCAAGCTGCAGCATTTTCTCACGGACTTCCTGGCTTTCCCGGGTGGAGATGATCATGCCAGTATACGGAACGGCAATGCGGATGCAGGCTGCGATCTTCTCGAAGATATCATCGGCCAGGCCGTTGTCAAAGGCGTCAGGATCGATGTCATCGGCATGCTTTACGCGGGGAACGCTGATGGTGTGTGGGCCAACGCCGTGAACCGCTTCCAGATGCTCCGCATGCATCATGAGTCCGGCAAACTCATACTGGTAACCTTCCAGACCGAATAAAACGCCCAGTCCCACATCGTCAATACCGCCTTCCATGGCGCGGTCCATGGCCTCGGTGTGGTAGTCGTAGTCGTGCTTCGGGCCGGTTGGATGCAGCTCCAGATAACTCTTTTTGTTGTAGGTCTCCTGAAACAGGATGTAGGTGCCGATGCCGGCTTCCTTTAATTTGCGGTAGTTCTCCACGGTAGTCGCGGCAATGTTGACGTTCACGCGGCGGATGTCACCGTTTTTATGGTGGATGGAATAGATCGTTTTGATGGATTCCAGAATGTACTCGATGGGGTTGTTGACCGGATCCTCCCCGGCTTCAATGGCCAGACGCTTATGGCCCATATCCTGCAGGGCAATGACCTCGCGTTTGATCTCCTCCTGACTCAGCTTGATGCGGGCAATATGTTTGTTCTTCATGTGGTAAGGACAGTACACGCATCCATTGACGCAGTAGTTGGAGAGATAGAGCGGGGCAAACATGACAATGCGGTTGCCGTAGAAGGCCTGTTTGATCTCCTCGGCCAGCTCGTACATTTCCGCAACTTTTTCCGGAATGTCGCAGGCCAGAAGAACCGATGCATCCCGGTGGGAGAGTCCGGCACAGTGGGTCTGGGTGCCGTCAGCGCTTTTGACCGGTCTTGCCTTTGCCAGAATCTCATCGATCAGGGCCAGGTTGTGTTTGTTTTCCTCCGCGTAGCGGATGGTGTCAAGAATCTCCTCGTGGTTGATGAATTCCTCTGCTTTTAAGGATTTTGGATTGTAAATAGCCATAGTATGATTTTCCTTTCTTTGTGGTTGGAAGCAGAACGCAACCTTCCGTCAGATTGTAAAGATACCTATTTTTTGATGTCTCCCCGTGCGGTGACGATGGAGTAGCCGATGGATTCCATGCGGAGGTTTAAGCAGGAGCGGCACTGGGCCGACTCGTCTCCGGTACAGATTTTGTTGTCGTAGAGCGCGTATTTTTTGCGTTCGGATACCGGAGAAAGGTTTGGCATGACGACATTGGCGCCTGCCTGGATTCCCTTTTCCCTGCCGAGCGGGTCGATGGTGCCGAGGGCCGTAGTGGCAGGAAGCAGGACATTGGGTTTGATGAGCCGGATGAGGGAGAGCAGATAGATGGTCTGGTCCGCGGTTCCCGCCGTCTGGTCTCCAAAGGGAGTGTCTTTCTGGGGAATGAACGGGCCAATGCCGCACATCTCCGGATCAAAGGTTTCAATAAATTTCAGGTCTGTGGCGAGGCAGTCCGGCGTCTGGTAAGGAGACCCCACCATGAAACCGCAGCCCACCTGGTAGCCAATTTCCTTTAAGTCCCGCAGGCAGTGCATCCGGTTGTCAAAGGACATGGAAGCTGGATGCAGCTTTTCATAATGGGCTTTGTCGGCGGTCTCGTGGCGGAGCAGATAGCGGTCGGCTCCGGCATCGAACATGGCCTGGTAATCTGCCCGGGAGTATTCACCCAGCGACAGGGTAACGGCGCAGTCCGGGTAACGCGACTTGATCTCCCGGACCAGTTCACAGACTTCCGGAATCGGCACAATGCCTTCCCCACCCTGCAGTACAAAGGTGCGAAAGCCAAGGCCCCAGCCTTCCTCACAGCACTCCAGGATCTGTTCCCGGGTAAGCTGGTAGCGGTCACAGTTTGCGTTGGACTTTCGGATGCCGCAGTAGATGCAGTCATTCCGGCAGTAGTTTCCGATTTCAATGAGGCCGCGGACATAGACATCGGTGCCGTAGATTTCCCGGCGCAGGGCATCGGCCTTTTTGGCGGCATAGGATGCCAGTTCCGGTGTCTGACCTTCCACAAGCGCACGGTATTCTTCGTGCGACAGGGCGTGACGCTCCGCCAGAAGGTCGACGAGGTCAAAAAGGTCCGTCATCCGATCACATTGGAGTAGGCGGTCTTGACGCTGACTCCGTCCAGATTTCCAAGTTTTCCGGCCAGAGCGGAGATCGTATCCTGCGGTGCGTCCATGGCGATGGATACGATGCTGATGTGCTTCGGACGGTAAGGAATTCCCATTCTTCCGATGATATAAGGGCCATACTCGTGCAGCATGGCATTCAGCTTTTCCACGGAATCCGGGTTTTCCACAATGATACTCATAACAGCAACACGTGTTTCCATAAATCCTCCTGATGATGTATAGTCAGAGAAAACAAAAGCCGCACCCCGAAAGGTACGGCTCATATATCTGAAATCCGGCAGGCTGCAGCACAGGCGTAAGCCTGTAGATGCAAAAGCGCATGGCAGGATACAGAAGACAGAAGCGGACCTTTCACGCAGGAGATATCTCCCCTTAATGTCGGGATGCTAAATGATTCTCATTAAAAATAGCATACCATAGAACATGCCAGATTTCCACTAAAACAGAAATGGATATTTTTTTGACAGTTTCTCCCAAATAATTTGTCGGAATGCTTGCTTTTTTTGGAAAAGTTAAGTATAATGAAACAATATTTGGCGGTTTAACGCGTTAAACTGATGAAAAGATATGGAAGACAGACAAAAAGGTGCCGGAAGGCGCAGCCTGGGGACCATGAGAGAGGGGAACAAACCATTATGGGTGAAGAAAAGAAACTGAACATGCCGCAGTCACTTTTGCTGCTGCTTCTGATCATCGGATCGGTTGCAGTCTGCATCCGGCTGAAAACGGGAGGACCAATGATTGGTTTATTTATGAGCTGGATCATCATCTACCTGTTCTGTAAAGTGTTAAAGATCAATTATGATCATATCGTAAGCGGTGCCTACGACGCCATCCGCGTAGTTGTGCCGACCTTGTGCCTGTTAATGTCCATCGGTGTCATGATCGGTACCTGGCTGCAGAGCGGAACCATCGCTTCCATCATTGTAGGCGGCTTAAAGATGATCAACCCAACCTGGCTGCTGCCGCTGACCTTAATTTTCTGTGCCGTGTTAAGCCTGGTAACCGGAACTTCTTACGGTTCCGTGGGCAGTGCCGGCGTGGCCATGATGGCCATCGGCAATGCCATGGGCATTCATCCGGGCATGGTAGCCGGAGCTGTCATCTGCGGTGCCATGTTTGGCGACAAATTAAGCCCGCTTTCCGACACCACAAACCTGGCACCGGCGGTAGCGGGAGCGAAGTTAAATGACCATGTGCGTTCCATGCTGTGGACTACGCTGCCGACCTTTGCCATCAGCCTGGCGCTGTTTACCATCCTTGGCATCAGCCAGACCTCCGGAGCATATGAAGAGGGAAATCTTCTGGTTTACATTGATGCCCTTCAGGGGGAGTTTAAGCTTGGTTTTCTGACCCTGCTTCCGGCTATCGTGATCATTGTGCTGCTGCTCTGCAAGGTGAACGCCATCGTTTCCCTGGGACTTTCCGCAGTCTGCGCCGGCGCGGTATCCTTCTTTTATCAGGGAGCAACGCTGCAGAGCATCATCCGTGTGGCATATAATGGTTACAGTACCCAGATTGAGGAAGCCATCTTAAAGACCATCTTAAACCGCGGCGGCATGAGCAGCATGCTGCAGTATGTGGCCATCATCTGCTTCGCGGTCGGCATGGGCGGCATGTTAGACCGCCTGGGCGTTCTGGGCAACATCTTAAATGCCATCACCGGACGCATCAACAGTGACGGAAGCCTGATTCTTGCCAGCCTTTTAGTTGGCTATGTGACCAGCCTTATCAGCTGCTCCCAGCCAATGTCCCACGTGCTCACTGGAAATATGATGAAGCCGCTGTTCAAGGCAAGAAAGATTGCCCCGGAGATTTTATCCAGAACGCTGGAGGACGCAGGAACCCTGTCCGGTCCGATGATTCCGTGGCACGGCTACTGTGTATACATGGCGGGCACCCTGGGCGTGGCCTGGTCGGTGTTCTTCCCGTACCTGTTCCTGCTGTATCTGACTCCGCTGTTCAGCATTTTTTACGGATTCAGCGGAATTTCCATCAAACATGTGGAAACAAATGAAAAATAGAACTGGAGTATTATAATATGGAAACAAAACTTGTACTTCTCGGCACGGGCACTCCGAATGCGTGCCCGAATGCCAGCGGCCCGTCTACCGCAGTGGTAGTAGGAGACCGGTCTTATCTTGTAGATTTCGGACCAGGCGTGGTGCGCCAGGCAGCAAAGGCATACCAGAAAGGCATCGATGCGCTGCGCCCGGACCGCCTGACCGTGGCATTCTGTACCCATCTGCATACCGACCATACCGCAGGCTATTCCGACCTGATCTTCACCCCCTGGGTGCTGGAGCGCAAAGAGCCGCTTAAGGTCTTTGGACCGAAGGGCATCCGTGAGATGACGGACCACATTGAGAAAGCCTATGCGGTGGATATTGATTTCCGCATCAACGGTTTTGAGAAGGCCAACGAGGAAGGCTATAAAGTAGAAGCAAAAGAGATTCAGGCCGGAATCATTTATCAGGATGACCGCGTCACGGTAGAGGCATTCCCGGTCAGCCACGGAACCCTGGAAAGCTATGGATTTAAATTCACGACGCCGGACAAGGTCATTGTCATCAGCGGTGATACCGCTCCGCTGGAAATTGTGGCGGAGAAGGCAAAGGGCTGTGACATTCTGCTGCACGAAGTAGAGTATACCGCTGGACTTTCCGCAAGGGAGCCGAAGTGGCAGAAGTATCACCAGGAGGTTCATACCTTAAGTGTGGATCTGGCGAAGGTGGCACAGAAAGCGCAGCCGAAGCTTCTGGTTACCTACCACCGCATTTATCACATGGAAATTCAGGATAACACGGTGGATGTGGAGGCGGAGATGTCCCGCAGAAACGAAGCTATTTTACAGGAAATCAAGGATGCCGGATATGAAGGCCCGGCAGTGAATGGACTGGATCTGGATATATTTTAACTATGATGGTGTTATCCATGTCAGCCTGCGGTGGCTCTGATTCTTCTGCTGACACAACAGCAGCCCAGGAGACCGAGGCAGAGGTTACCGTCGAGACCGAAGCAGCTGAGGCAGAAACCGAAGAGTTACCGGATCTGGTAGACGTAGAGGGCGCTACCATCTGGGATATCCTTCGTGTAGAGACTCCGGATCTGACCAACACAAGCTGGGGACTTTCCGGTGGTTACATCGAGGGAGAAGAGATGACCCAGGAAGATCTGGATCAGACCTTAGAGCAGTACGGCGGTCAGCTTGATTTCAACTTTGGCGAAGACGGACAGGGCCAGATGGTTCAGGGCGGCGGCACCATGGAAGGTACCTATGAGTATCTGGATGACGGTGTTTCTGTAGTCTTTGACAATCAGGAAGCTGATCTTCCTTACACTTGCCTCTTCACTGAGATGAACGATACACTCGTTTTAGTAGCAGTTCCGGATGAGTCCGGCACCACCGGCCTGTACTTCTCTCAGAACTAAAACAGAATAGAAACTCGGACGCGCATGACGCGCACTGGAAAAGCCACCGAAGCATAAACTATCATAAGAAAGCTTCAGGGTGGCTTTTTCTTTGCAGACATTTCCAAAGCCTTTGACACCTGGAGAGGAACGGGCCTGCCTGGAACGCTTACAGGAGGGCGACCGCGAGGCACGCGATATCCTGATCGAACGGAACTTAAGACTGGTCGCCCATGTGGCGAAAAAATATCAGGGCACCGATTATGAGACAGAGGATCTGTTATCTGTGGGAACGATTGGTCTCATCAAGGCGGTGAATACCTTTCATCCGGACCGGGGAAGCCGTCTGGCTACCTATGCGGCCAAATGCATTGAAAATGCTATCCTATCACAGATGCGTTTTTGGAAAAAAAGAGTTTGAATATGCCAAAGATCGTATTCACCTCCCGCTACATGCGGAATGCACCACCAGCCAGACTGGAGAAATTTCAGCACATTATGATGTGAAATGGAAGATGAGCAGGCGAATCATGCTACGGAGTAAGATTTGCCTGCTCCTTTTTTAGTGATGTGATTATCGCATCCAATAATTCGATTTTTTGTATGGAAGGGCAAGGCAGGGACTGTATGTAGCGAGAGACAAAGTCTGAGTGACTATCAGAAATGCGGTTGCCTAATTCCTGCCATCCTTGTTCTGAAACCGGATCATGGACAATCACATGAAATGCGGGACTTTTCCTGATGGAACAATACCTCCAAAGGATTTATAGTCCAATCTATGTATAGAAGGATGTCCGGTATTACTGCAAGATTTATAATCAGCCGGATCAAGGGACTTCTGATGCTGGGAATGTATACAGGTTATCTGTTTTATATCTGTGTAAGATAGAAATGGCACTGTGACAAATGACGAAAAAATGACAGTGCAGTTCAGAAAAACAGACAATATTACTGAAAACTGGGTATTTGCCCATTCTTTTTGCTGATATACTAAACATATCAGAAAAAAGGAGGGGTTTTGTTATGAAGAAAAAACTGGCGTTACTGTTGGCATGTTCCATGATGATGGGTCTGACGGCCTGCGGCGGCAAGACAGAGGCTCCTGCGACCACAGCAGCTCCGGCGGCGACTGAGGCAGCCAAGGAGGAGACAAAGGCTGAGGAGAAGACAGAAGCGGCATCGGAAGCAGCAGGTGGTATGGACGCGCTCATTGAGGCGGCAAAGGCAGAAGGGGAGCTGACCGTGTATGGCTCCTGTGAGGAAGAATATCTGGCTGCTGCCTGTCAGAACTTTGAGAAGCTGTATGGAATCAAGACAAAATACCAGAGACTTTCTACTTCCGAGGTTTACACCAAGATATCAGAGGAAGCAGGAAAGCCGTCAGCGGATGTCTGGTTCGGCGGAACCACCGATCCTTACAACGAGGCAGTTGCGGACAACCTGCTGATGCCATATGAGGCGGAAAATGCCAAGAACCTGATCAGTGACGATTACAAGGATCCTACCAACTGCTGGTATGGTATCTACAAAGGTATCCTTGGCTTTATGGTAAATACGGAAGAGCTGGAGCGTCTGGGTCTGGAAGCACCGAAGACATGGGATGACCTGACAAAAGAAGAGTACAAAGGTCTGATCATGCTGTCCAACCCTAATACAGCCGGTACTGCGAAGCTGATTATCAATACCATGATTCAGATGAAGGGTCATGATGAGGCTATGGAATACTTTAAAGCACTTGATAAGAATGTTGCACAGTATACCAAGTCCGGTTCCGGTCCGTCCAAGATGGTAGGTCCTGGCGAGTGTGTCATCGGTGTTGGTTTTCTGCATGACGGAATCTATCAGATCCTGCAGGGCTATGACAACATTCAGCTGGTGGTTCCGGAAGACGGTACTTCCTTTGAGATCGGTGCCACGGCTATTTTTGAAGGATGTGCACATCCCAATGCAGCAAAATTATGGATTGAGTATACTCTGACTCCGGATTGTGTGGATCATGCCAAAGAAAATGGTTCTTATCAGTTCCTGGTACTTAAGAATGCGACCCAGCCGAAAGAGGCAGAGGAGTTTGGTCTTGATATGAACAATACCATTGACTACGATTTTGAGGATGCCAAGGCAAACAGCGCCAAGTATGTGGAGGACTTCTTCGAGGCACTGGGAAGTTCCACCGATTCTGCTGATGCAAGCAGATTCTTAACCGAGTAAGTCGAAAGCGGGACAGTTACCAGAAACCGATCATAAGGAATCGAAGCCGCGCAGCGTCGCAGAAGCGCTGCGCGGCGTTTTCGTATCGCAGCTGTGATGATACGAAACAGTTAGGAATAGATAACTGTTCAGTAGGTCTGCGCATTCACTGCGCTGACCGTATGAAAACATGGGCTTGCAGGCAAAAATCCCATTGCCGAAGGCAATTTTCAATGGATTTTTGCCCGTAACTGTGAGGGTACTGAACAGTTACAGGAACAGTTATATACCTGAAAGGGGGCTTTCTTGTGGCCAGATCACAAAGCGCCGAGCTGGAGCGCAAAAAATTCTTTTCGGATCCTATTCTTGTAAGCATGATTACTGTGCTGCTGATCTTTTTGGCATTGTTTATCATGTATCCGCTGCTCATGCTTCTGGTGGACAGCTTTTATGAAGAGGGACGGGTTACGCTGGATGTATTCAGGCGGGTGCTGAGCCTGGAACGGTTTCAGCATGCATTTAAAAATACGCTGGTTCTGGGGGTTATTACGGGACTGGCATCCACGGCCATCGGCCTGTTGTTTGCCTATGTGGAGGTGTACGTAAAGCTTCGGACCAGGATTCTGGAAAAACTATTCGGGCTGGTATCCATGCTTCCTGTGGTGTCACCGCCCTTTGTGCTGTCTCTGTCCATGATCATGCTGTTCGGACGGAGCGGTATTATCACACGGTCCATGCTGGGAATCTACGATTCCAATGTGTATGGTCTGAAGGGAATTGCCATTGTGCAGACACTGACATTCTTCCCGGTATGCTATCTGATGTTAAAGGGTCTGCTGAAAAATATTGATCCGTCTCTGGAGGAGGCGACCCGGGATATGGGAGCGACCCGATGGAAGGTATTCACCAGTGTGACATTTCCACTGCTGCTTCCTGGCCTGGGCAATGCCTTCCTGGTAACGTTTATCGAGTCGGTAGCTGACTTTGCAAACCCTATGCTGATCGGTGGATCTTATGATACGCTGGCAACCACCATTTATCTGCAGGTGACGGGAGCTTATGATTCCACCGGCGCGGCAGCTATGTCCGTGGTTCTTTTGTCTCTGACGGTAGTATTGTTCCTGATCCAGAAGTATTATCTGGAGAAACGGACGGCGGCAACACTGACCGGCAAGGCATCCAGGATGAGAATGCTGATTGAAGACAAGAGTGTGACCGTTCCGCTGACCTGTTTCTGTGGACTGGTGGCAGCATTTGTGCTTTTGATGTACATCATGGTTCCATTTGGCGCTCTGTTCACCTTATGGGGGCGGGATTACAGCCTGTCACTCAAATGGTTCCAGTACATGTTTAAGACCAGCGGCCTGAAAGCATTTAAGGACTCCTTTCTGCTGTCCCTGATCGCTTCCCCGCTGACCGCATTTCTGTCCATGGTGATCTCTTATCTGGTGGTGAAGAAGAAGTTCAAATTGAAGGGATTTATCGAGTTTGTGTCCATGCTGGCCATGGCGGTACCTGGTACGGTACTTGGTATCGGGTATATCCGGGGATATGCCAATGGACTGTTTCGGACAGGACTGATGAGCGGATTGTACGGAACGGGTCTGATCCTGATTATTGTGTTTATTGTGCGAAGCCTTCCAACGGGAACCAGAAGTGGTATTTCGGCCCTGCGCCAGATTGACAAATCCATCGAGGAGTCGGCATATGATATGGGTGCCAATTCTGCTACGGTATTTATGACGGTGACACTGCCGTTGATCAAGGATTCCTTCTTCAGCGGACTGGTAACAGCATTTGTGCGGAGTATCACGGCAATATCTGCCATCATTCTGCTGGTAACACCGGATTTCCTGCTGATTACCTGCCAGATCAATGAACAGGCAGAGAAGGGGAACTATGGTGTGGCCTGTGCCTATGCCACCGTACTGATTGCCATCACCTATGGAGCAGTGTTGATCATGAACTGGATGATGAGACATTTTGGAGTCAGCAGAACTATCCGGTAGATCTGCTGAATCACAAGAGGAGGATTATAATCATGGAGAAACAGAAAAAAGGTGTTCGGCTGGAACACATTTCCAAAATATATCAGGATCCCAAGACTGGAAAAAACTTCTATGCGGTGCATGACACCACCCTGGATATCGAACCGGGAACATTTGTGACGCTTCTTGGTCCTTCCGGCTGCGGAAAGACGACCACCCTTCGCATGATTGCCGGATTTGAGAGTCCGGATGAGGGTGAGATCTACCTGGGCGGGGAGGCCATCAACAGCCTGACACCCAACAAGCGTGATACGGCGATGGTGTTCCAGAGCTATGCACTTCTGCCTCATTATAATGTATTTGATAATGTGGCTTATGGACTGAAGATTCGCAAGCTGCCCAAAGAAGAGATACGGGAGCGGGTACTGAACATCCTGAAGCTGGTAGAGATGGAGGGAATGGAGTCCCGCATGACCAATCAGCTTTCTGGCGGACAGCAGCAGCGAGTAGCCCTTGCCCGGGCCCTGGTGCTGGAGCCAGGCGTGCTGCTCTTTGACGAGCCGTTAAGCAATCTGGATGCAAAGCTTAGGGTAACCATGAGAACCGAGATCAGAAAGATCCAGCAGAAGGTGGGGATTACTGCAATCTACGTAACGCATGATCAGTCAGAGGCGATGAGCATCTCGGATAAGATTATTATCATGAGCAAGGGCAAGGTGGAACAGATCGGAACGCCGCGGGAGATCTACTATCATCCTAACTCAAAGTTTGTGGCAGACTTCATCGGGGAAGCCAATTTCCTGGATGCACAGGTGCTGTCAGAAAACGGGGAGAAGGCCAGAATCCGGGTTGCAGGCGAGGAGATTGAGGTCAACAACTTCGCTCATGCCAGGGCCGGGGATAAGTCTGAGCTGGTAATCCGTCCTGAGGCTGCAAAGCTTTCTGAAACAGGTGTACTGGAGGGAACCGTTACCTTGTCCACCTTTATGGGCTCTTATCAGTATTATCAGATGCTGGTGGACGGAATGGAGATTCAGATTACAGATTATAACCCGGTGAACCGGAGAATCTACGAGGTAGGTGAGAAGGCATTTCTGGAATTTGACCCCAGAGGGGTTTACATTTTGTAAACCGTTGCTTAAAATGGAGTCATGAGTGACTGCTTGGGAAGAATGGTTGCGGGTCAGGAGGACTCTGGGGTATGGGGGTTACAGATGTTTTAGGCAAAAACTTAAGTGTGGCAGCAGTTCTTGCGCTTTGTCTCACCGGCTGTGCCGGTGCTGAGAAGGCGGGGGAACATACTGCCGGTGTTCAGGCGGATGAGGAACTGGTGGTGTATTGCCCTCATCCGCCTGGTCTTATTAATCCGATTGTAGCAGAATTTGAGAGCCGGACAGGAATCGATGTGAGGGTGTGTACCGGAGGAACGGGGAAACTGCTTGGAGATGTGGCAACCCGTGAAGAACCGCTGTGTGATGTATTCTGGGGAGGCTCGCTGACTACGGTGAGAGCCAGGCAGGAGTTATTTGAGCCTTATATCAGCATCAACGAACCGATGGTGCTGGAGGAATTTAAGAATACAGAGGGGAATCTGACCCGATTTACCGATATGCCAAGTGTACTGATGGTCAATACAAGACTGTTAGGTGATCTGACCATAGAGGGCTATGAGGATCTTCTGAATCCGGAACTGAAGGGCAGAATTGCCATGTGCAGTCCGTCCAGCTCTTCCTCCGCGTGGGAGCAGCTGATCAATATGCTGTATGCGATGGGAGAGGGAGAGCCGGAGGAAGGCTGGGACTATGTGGAGGAGTTTATTGCCAATCTGGACGGCGTGCTGCTTGAAAGCTCATCGGAAGTCTATCAGGGCGTAGCCGATGGCAGATTTACAGTGGGGCTGACCTTCGAGGAAGGTGCGGCACACTATGTGGCGGAAGGTCAGCCGGTGAAGATTGTTTATATGGAAGAAGGTGTGATCTCCAGGCCTGATGTGGTGGCAATTGTGAAAGGAACGATCCATGAAGCAGAGGCAGAGCAGTTCGTTGATTTTGTTACCGGGCTGGATGCACAGCAGACGATCAGCTCCCAGCTGGACCGCAGAACCGTGCGGTCAGATGTGGAAGAGCCCTCATACCTGCCGGACAAAGGACAGCTCCATATCATATGGGATGACGAAGAGCTGAGTGGACAGAAGAAGGCTCTGTGGCTGGAACGGTTTGCCGGATTGTATGAAAAATCCGTAACTGCTCCGTAGGTCTGCGCATTCACTGCGCTGACCGTATGAAAACATGGGCTTGCAGGCAAAAATCCCGTTGCCGAAGGCAATTTTCAATGGATTTTTGCCCGTAACTGTGAGGGTACTGAACAGTTACGGACAGATTATGGAGGCTGATAGATGAAGCGGGAACGATACTTTCAGGATGAATTGAGAAAAATGTTTGTCAGCTATGCGGTAATTCCCGTTTTCGTGTTTACCCTGGTCTGCGGTGTGATCTTCATGGCGGCATTTTTGTACGGAAGGCTCAGCATTACCAGGCGGCAGAATCATCTCGTAGCGCAGGAGCTTACCCGGGTGCTTACCGGATATCAGGACGGTCTGAAGGAACTGTCTGCCATTCCGGGACTTCTGGAAGCGGATTCCGGTGAGGTTTCGGGCGAGGCTTCAAGATCCCGGATTGCCGGAATTCAGCAGCAGATCTATGAGATCGTGTATCGTCTGCAGAATGAGATCGGCTATGAGGCTGAATTTCATGTGCTGGATCAGAATGGGAATGAGATCGGCTATGAGGTTGGAACCGGAGACAGCCGGAACGTCCATAAGCAGCAGGATTACGGTACGGCAGTGGATGCACTGGGGCGGGCCGGAGCCAGCTCCTGGGGGATGTTTACGGCGATGGATCAGAAGCCGGGATGTCCTGTGATTCAGCTTAAGAATGGATGGAAAAGCCAGGCGGGGATTCTGGCGATTGGAACGGCAGTAGAGAACGGGTATCTGGTATTTACGATTCCGGCCAGGCAGATGCAGCCTCTGCTGGATCAACTGGATACCCAGACGGTTGTGTGTGATGCCTTTGGCTGGGTATATTTCAGTAATGCGTCCCAGTTTTTGACCGGCAACAATCAGGTTCGCACTGCGCTGGACGAGGCAGGTCACTGGCTGAGCGATGATGGTCAGCTGTATCTGACCATGAAACAGTCCGTGGAGCCAGGAGGATTTCTGGTATATTCTGTGGCAAATATCCAGAATATCGTGATCTCGCTGTCGATAGCAGGACTGATGATCATTACGGCACTTCTTGGCATGTGCCTGTGGCTGGTGATGGTGTCCGGCAAGGTGACAGAGAAGAAAACAGAAGACTTTTACAAGATTCTGGATGTGCTGGAGCAGGTGAAAGGTGGAAATCTGGGTACCGCAATTTCGATTCACAGTGAGAATGAATTCCAGATCATAGCAGATGCCTGCAATGAGATGATATCAGGCTTAAGAGAGCAGATGGAAAATAACAGAAAGATGGCGATTCTGGTGGCAACAGCTCAGAACAAACAGCTGGAATCCCAGTTCAACCCTCATTTTCTTTATAACACACTGGAAAATATCCGATACATGTGCAAGCTGGAGCCGGCTACTGCAGAGCGGATGGTGTTTAATCTGTCAGGACTTCTGCGCTACAGCCTGAATGGAGGAGAGGCGGAGGTGACACTTCGGGAAGATCTGGAACACCTGGAGAATTATCTTTCTATCCTGCGATATCGGTTCGGAAAACGCTTTACCTGCATCACGGATGTGGAACCGGAAGTGCTTGCCTGCCGGATTCCCAAGCTGGTATTTCAGCCGATGATTGAGAATTCGGTGAAATACGGATTTGGGCGTCAGGAGAATCTGCGTGTAGAACTGAAAGCTTATCGTTATGAAGACCGTCTGATTATGATCTGCCGGGACGATGGTGTGGGAATGAGCCAGCAGAACTTAAGCAGTCTGACCCGGCTTCTGGAGCAGGAGGAGAACACCAGCAGGCATTCAGGTCTTTACAATATTCATCGAAGAATTCAGATTCTGTACGGACGGTTATATGGGGTGGAAATCAGAAGTCTGGAAGGTCACGGAACTACGCTGATTGTGACAATTCCGGCTCATGGGGAGGAAAATCATGCTGCGGATTTTGATTGTGGAGGATGAAGATATTATCAGAAAAGGACTGGTCTACACCACAGACTGGCTGTCCATGGATTGTGTGGTAGTGGCTGAGGCAGCCAATGGTCAGGAAGGATATGAAAAGATCCTGGAGTATCGTCCTGACGTGGTGATTGCAGATATCTATATGCCTTATCTGGACGGGATCGAGATGATTGAAAAAGCATCAGAAACTGTTCACTTTAAGAGCATTCTGCTGACCAGCTATGCAGAATTCGATTATGCCAGACGAGCCATTGCGGCCCGGGTAAGTGAATATCTGCTGAAGCCGGTGGATGAACAGAAACTGGCGGATATTCTGAAGGGACTGGCCGGCGAACTGGCATGCGAGCGTCAGAAGGATCAGGCTCTTGTGCAGGTGGAACAGGCAGAGCTGGAAGGCGGGAATCTGAATCTTGAATACTACAAGAATCTGGACCGGACAGAGAATCACTATGTGTCCATGGCTGTCGAACGGATTCGTACCGATTATGGATCCAAAATCAGCATTGAGTCCATATGTGAAGAACTGGGGGTCAGCGCCAGCTACTTAAGCCGTAAATTCAAAGAAGTCACCGGGCAGACATTTCTGGACTTCCTGAACAAATACAGGGTGCAGCAGGCGGTAGCGCTCCTGAATACCGGCAGCTACCGGATCAACGAGATCTCCGATGCCACCGGATTTACAGACTATAAGCATTTTTGTACGGTGTTTAAAAAGTACACGTCCAAATCGCCGACGAAGTTCATCAAGGAAATCTAGAAAAGACATTTTCCAAGGAGGGTAAAAGGAAATGAGCGAACTGTTATTTATGGAACCATGTTTTAAAACGATGATCTGGGGCGGTCACAAGATGCGGGAGAAGTATGGATATTCCATTCCCAGTGAAGAGACCGGGGAGGCATGGGCAATCAGTGGACATCAGAATGGCAAAAGCACTGTGAAGGGTGGAACCTACGACGGATGGAACCTGGATGACCTGTGGAAACAGCACGGGGAACTGTTCGGTCATCCGGCAGAGACTTCGTTTCCACTGCTGGTAAAGGTAATTGATGCTAACAATGATCTGAGCATTCAGGTACATCCGGATGACGCATATGCGGCGGTTCATGAGAATGGCTCTAAGGGAAAGACAGAGTGCTGGTACGTTCTGGACTGTGAAAAGGGAGCGGATATCATCGTGGGCCATCATGCCCGAACCAGAGAAGAGCTGGTGCAGATGATTGATGAGGGAAAATGGGATCAGCTTTTGAACTGTTTCCCGATTCATAAGGGTGATTTCTTCTATATTCCATCCGGCACGGTCCATGCGATCCGGAAAGGTACACTGATTCTGGAGGTTCAGCAGAGCAGTGATGTGACCTATCGTCTGTACGATTACGGTCGTCTGCAGAATGGAAAACCAAGAGAACTGCATCTGGATAAGAGCAAGGATGTGATCACCTGTCCCCACAGCGGCGTGTCAACCACGGGGGCGTGGGATGATCGTAAGGATTACCGGGTACGACAGCTGGTGAAAAGTCAGTACTTTACCGTGGAGCAGTGGAAGGTAGGAACAGCACTGGATCTGGAGCAGAAATATGATTTTCTGCTTGTGGATGTGACAGAAGGAAGCGGAATGGCAGACGGCATTCCGGTGAAGGCAGGAGATCACTTTATTGTGCCATATCAGTATGGCACAATGCATGTGGAGGGTAATCTGGAAATCATTACATCCCATCTGTAGATTTTATGGAACGGCAACTCATATGGAATGGAGGAGAAACGATATGTTATTTGGAGCATTGGAAGCTGGCGGAACTAAGATGGTGTGTGCAATCGGCAATGAGAAGGGAGAGATTCTGGAGCGGGTGTCCATTCCCACAGAGACACCGGAGGTGACTCTGCCGAAGCTGCTGGCATATTTTGAAGGCAAGGGGATCCTGGCGCTGGGAATCGGCTGCTTTGGACCGATTGATTTGAATGAGTCATCGGACACTTACGGATATATTACGACAACACCGAAGCTGCCGTGGGTCAACTGTGATATCTGTGGATATTTCCGGGAACATCTGCAGATTCCGGTGGGATTTGACACCGATGTGAATGGCTCTCTGCTGGGTGAGGCAACCTGGGGATGTCTGCAGGATGTGAAGAATGCCATGTATATCACTATCGGAACCGGCATCGGAGCCGGTGTGATGACGGAGGGAAAGCTGCTTCACGGCATGCTTCATCCGGAGTGCGGACATATGCTGATGCCGGTGAGAAGTGATGATACTTACGGCGGAAAATGCCCATATCACGGAACTTGTCTGGAAGGTCTGGCAGCCGGACCGGCCATCGAGGCGCGGTGGGGCCAGAAGGCAGAAACTTTGTATGACAGACCGGAGGTATGGGAACTGGAGGCACATTATCTGGCTGTGGCAGTGGTGAACTTTATCATGACCCTGTCTCCCCAGAAGATTATTCTGGGCGGCGGCGTGATGCACAAGGATGGTCTGATGCCCATGGTGCGTCAGAAAGTGAAGGAGCAGATGGCGGGCTATATCAGGACAAAGGAACTGGAAGATCTGGATTCCTATCTGGTGCTGCCGTCTCTGGATGATAATCAGGGGATTCTGGGCGCACTGAAGCTTGGCATGGATCGATATGAGAAAGAGAAGACTGTATGTTAAATGTTCTGATTGCAGATAACTGTGCTACAGCGACGTACGTTATTTTACTAAAACATTTACAAAATACTCGGGACTGAAGTCCAAGGTCTGGTTTGATTATTAGATTTATCAAGTGGATTCGAAAAAGAAATGCTAAATGAAGTTAAATAATAATGAAAAAAACATAGGTAATTGCGAAACTTGCGATGCTCGTTTGTGCGCTTGAAGAATAGAAATTCTTATGCTAAAATAGTCAAAGGAAAGCACTTTCATTTATATCGAAACGTATCGTTCCATTCTCTGTTTTTCACAATGAATTAAAGGACTGCAACCGAGGGTCCTGAACAGTTACTCCCGAAGATGTATTGGAGTTCTTTCGCGTTTTCACAAACGATACGAGATACGAAAATATCAAGCAGGGATATATCGAAATGACTAGAAAGGCAGTCAGAATGAGATCTGGCTGCCTTTTTCTGTGCTGTGCCTGGCGGCGTAAGTATTTATTTCGATTTTCCGAGGTAAGCTGCTTTCACCGATTCATCGGCCAGCAGCTCCTTGCCGGAGCCGTGCATGGTGATCTTGCCGGTCTCCAGTACATAACCGATATCAGCGGTGTGAAGAGCCATATTGGCGTTCTGCTCGATCAGAAGGACCGTTACGCCTTGCTTGTTGATCTCTCGGATGATGGAGAAGATGTTCTTGACGATCAGGGGGGCCAGTCCCAGAGACGGCTCATCCATCATCAGAATCTTGGGATGGCTCATCAGTGCCCGGGCTACGGCCAGCATCTGCTGCTCGCCGCCGGAGAGGGTGCCGGCCAGCTGCCAGCTGCGCTCCTTTAAGCGGGGGAACAGGCTGTGAACCCATTTGATATCTTCCTCGATGGAGTCATTTCTTAAATAGGCTCCGATCTTGATGTTCTCGATCACGGTCATATCCGGGAAGACGTGACGACCCTCCGGTACCAGAGAGATTCCTTTTTTCACGATATCCGGAGTGTCCATGCCGATCAGCTGGTCTCCGTCCAGGGTGATGCTGCTTCCCTCGGCGGCCTTTACCAGTCCAACGATGGAGCGGAGCGTGGTGCTTTTGCCGGCACCGTTGGCACCGATCAGGGTTACGATGCTCTTGTCCGGCACCTCAAAGGAGATGCCTTTCACGGCTTCGATTCCGCCGTAATTTACTCTTAAGTTCTCAATCTTCAACATCGTCACTCACCCCCAGATATGCGTCTATTACTTTCTGATTGTTCTGAATTTCATCCGGTGTGCCCTGTGCAATCAGCTTGCCGAAATCCAGTACATAGATCCGATCGGAAATCTGCATGACCAGATCCATATGATGCTCGATCATGAATATGGACAAATGATAGGTTTCCCGGATTTCCTTGATGAAATCGGTCAGTTCCTGAGTCTCCTGGGGATTCATGCCGGCAGCCGGCTCGTCTAAGAGAAGCAGGCTGGGTTCTGTAGCCAGAGCCCGGGCGATCTCCAGTCGGCGCTGAAGGCCGTAGGGCAGGGAAGAAGCAATTTCATCCTTCAGGTGATCCAGATGCTGCTCTTTTAAGAGAGCCATGGTCTCGGCCCGCATCCGTGCCTCCTCGGCCCGATTCAGGCGGAGGGTAGCAGAGAATACATTCTGCTTTGCACGCATATGCTTGGCAATCAGAACATTTTCAAATACGGTCAGCTGACCGAAGAGACGGATGTTCTGGAAGGTACGGGCAATGCCCTTTTTGGTAATCACATCGGGCGTATTTTTTACGATGGGGATGGAGGTGGGAGTGACCTCACCTAAGTACATCTTTTCCATCTTGCCTTTGGGGGTGTTGGAAAGGATGGTCTCACCCTTAAATGCTACTTTTCCGTAAGTGGGCTCGTAGATACCGGTGACGCAGTTGAATGCGGTGGTCTTGCCGGCACCGTTGGGGCCGATCAGAGCCACGATTTCCCCTTCATTGACATCCAGTGTCAGTCCGTTGACGGCTACCACGCCGCCGAACTGCATGGTCACATCCTGCATATGGAGGACATTTCCGGATGTTTCTGTCTTTGCTGTATTGTTGTCTGCCATTATGCTTTTGCTCCCTTCTTGGATTTTTTACTGCCTTTCAGTCGGGAAGGAATGCCCTTCAGCAGTCGTCCCAGGCCATCCCAGGAGAATTCGTTGCTTCCCATCAGACCGCGGCTGTAGAACAGAACCACTACCATCAGCAGGATGGAGAAGATGACCATACGAAAACCGGTGCGGAACAGAGGAATCTGGATGCCGGCGATGGTCAGAGGGTTGTCGAAGAACCGCAGCCATTCACGTCCGGCTGTTACCAGGAAGGAACCAAGTACGCTTCCGGTGACACTTCCGATGCCGCCCAGCACTACAATCAGAAGAATGTCGTAGGTCAGGGAGATGGAGAAGGTCTTGGAGTCGATGGAACGCATGAACATGGCCAGCAGTCCGCCGCCTACTCCGGTGAAGAAGGAGGAGATGACGAATGCCAGTTCTTTGTAGTGGAACAGGTTCAGCCCCATGGCCTGAGCTGCAATCTCATCTTCCCGGAGAGCCTTGAAGACACGTCCATAGGAGGAGTTGATCAGCAGAACCATCAGCAGGATGCACAGAGCACAGAGACCGAAGGCCATGAACAGATTTGGGAAGCCGGGAATACTCTTCAGTCCGTAGGATCCGTTGGTGATCTGGTCAAGCTGTGGTGCTGCGATGACGGCACGGATGATCTCGGAAAATCCCAGAGTAGCAATGGCCAGATAGTCGCTCTTTAACCGCAGTACCGGGATTCCGATCAGAGCAGCAGCGGCGGCAGAAATCAGGCCGGCAATGATGAGAGCCAGCCAGAAAGGACAGTGAAGATTTGCAATGGCGGGAGAAATACCGCTTACATAGTATACACTGGCCCGGCTTTCCACCGGGATGGTCAGAATTGCCACGGTGTAGGCACCGATGGCCATGAATCCGGCCTGACCCAGAGAAAAGAGTCCGGTAAATCCGGTCAGCAGGTTCATGGAGACGGCAACCACCGCATAGATGGCGCTTCGTTCCAGAATGGAGATCTGGTAGCTGTAGCTGCTGCTGTTGGCCTGCAGGAATGCAAGCAGGGCGATGACAACCAGCAGGGCCGCCAGAGTATAAAGTTTGTTTTTGGAAATTGGCTGTTTTTTCATGTTGTCCACCTCACACTTTATCGGTTGTCTTCTCGCCGAACAGACCGGTCGGTTTGATCAGCAGAATGATGATCAGCAGGACGAAGGTAAATGCGTCGCTGAATGTGGAGTATCCCATGGCAACCAGGGCTGTCTCACCCAGACCAAGGATAAATCCGCCGATGACGGCTCCCGGTATGCTTCCGATACCGCCGAATACGGCAGCTACGAAGCATTTCAGGCCAGGCAGAGAGCCGGAGAAGGGGAATACGGTCATACGGTCTGTGAAGTACAGCACAGATCCCACTGCAGCCAGCAGAGAACCTACGGCAAAGGTGAAGGTGATGACCTTGTTGATCTTGATGCCCATCAGAGCAGCGGTATCATAATCCTTGGCCACAGCCCGCATGGCCATGCCGATCTTGGTCTTGTTGATCAGGGTAATCAGAGCATAGACGATGACCAGAGTCAGCACCGGAGTCAGGAAGGTGACGAAGGATGCGGACAGACCGCCGATCTGGAAAATCTTCTTTAAAAATGGAATCTCCGGATAGCCTTTGGGCAGAGCCGTGAACAGGTAGGTGGCCAGGTTCTGCAGCAGGTAGGAGACACCGATGGCAGAGATCATGACGGACATTCTTGGTGCGGAGCGCAAGGGGCGGTAAGCCACCCGCTCGATGGAAACACCAAGAATCACGGTGATGATCAGGACCACCGGAACCGCGATGAACCAGGGAAGGCTGGCCATAGCGAAGATCATAAAATAACCGGCCATCATGAAAATGTCGCCATGAGCGAAATTGATGAGCCGGAGAATGCCGTAGACCAGAGTGTAGCCGATGGCGATCAGGGCGTAGGCACCGCCTAAGGAGATGCCGGTCAGGCATTGCTGAAGAAAGGTTGTTAATGTCATGGAAGGGATTCCTCCTGTGTTATAGTAATAAATGCAACGAGTGGAAACATAGAGTTGTTTCCACTCATAGGGTTATTTCCACTCGCTATGATGATGTGTACCACAGGTTTTATTTTACCGTGGTGGTGGTCAGGAATTTAAATTTGCCGCCTTCAATGGTTTTGATGAAGGCCATGTCTTTGTTGGCGTCACCATTTTCGTCGAAGGAGATGCTTCCGGTTACACCGTCGATGGATACGTCTTTTAAGGCATCACGGATGGCGGTGGTGTCGGTGGAGCCGGCGTTTTCAATTGCTTTGATGGCTGCTAAGTAGGAGTCATAGCCAAGAGCGGATACAGCCGGGATGATCTCCTCCTGCTTGTTTTCCTTTAAGTAGGTCTTGAAGCCTTCGATGAAAGCTGCTGCCTCGTCGTTAGCCGGTTCTGCCTCATCGAAGAATGTGGAGAGGACTACGCCCTCTGCGGAATCGCCTGCGTTCTCGATGATGGTGGAGTTCTCCCAGGTATCACCGGCTGCGATGGTAGCGGTGATGCCCAGCTCACGTGCCTGCTTGATGATCAGTGGAGCCGTGGTAATGGAGGACGGAGCAAAGATGATATCCGGATTCTGTGCCTTGATGTTGGTCAGAATCGCTTTGAAGTCTGTCTGGTTGGTCTGGAACTGTTCCTCACTGACGATGGAGCCGCCCAGATCGGAAAATGCTGTTTTAAAGAAGGAACCAAGACCGGAGGAGTAGTCGTCACCCAGCTGAGTGATGATCGCTGCGGTCTTTGCACCGTTATCGGTTGCATAGTTTGCCATAACCGTACCCTGAAACGGATCCAGGAAGCATACACGGAAGTAAAAATCATTGCCCTGAGTAACCTGAGGGTTGGTACAGGAACATCCGATAGCAGGAATCTTGGCATCTGCGAAGATCTGGCCGGCTGCGATAGATACGCCGGAGCCGTAGCTTCCAAGCACTACGGAAACTTTCTCACTGACCAGCTTTTGAGCAGCATTGACTGCCTCGGTCTTATCTGATTTATTATCAACCTCTACCAGTTCGATCTTGTACTCATCTTCACCTACTTTTACAGTCGGATGTACCTTGTTGGCATAACGGATACCAAGAACCTCCTGGAAACCGCCGCCGCCGTTCTCACCGGTGGTCGGCTCGAAGACGCCGATCTTGATGACTTTTGAGTCGGAACTGCCACCTGAAGAAGAGCTGCCTGCTGAACTGCTGCCACAGCCGGTCATCAGGCCCATGCTCATGCATGCGGAAAGGGTTAATGCAAGCACTTTTTTCATTTTCATAATCAGATCCTCCTTTTATCTGTATCTTTCTGCATCGAGAATCCTTGACTGTACATAGTACAAGAACAAGTGTCTCTGTCATAGATACAAGTTGTAGCCAATTATAGCACTAAAGTGGAAAAGTGCAAGAAAAATTTATAAATACTTTATAATCTTAAGTGAATTCTTTGTGAGACGTAAAAAAATCAGCAATCTGTCAGCCAGAGAAAGACTTTTTCTTTGGTGACAGATTGCTGATGGAAGAATCATAATTGGGAAAAATGGCTGACCGGATGCTGTCTCTGGTCAGATGTTCATCCGCTTTTTTGTCCTGTCGTAACTGTGAGGGTACTGAACAGTTACAAGACATATTGTATATAGAAACGGAGGGAGGAAATTTTATGAGGAATAATGAAAATTGTATTGCAATTTATTCTCGAAAATCCAAGTTTACCGGTAAAGGCGAGAGCATCGGTAATCAGGTAGAGTTATGCAAAGAATATATCAAAGTCCATTACGGGGAAGAAGCTTTAAGGGATGCTGTGATTTATGAGGATGAAGGATTCTCCGGAGGAAATCTGAACCGGCCGGCATTTAAGGAGATGATGACAGCAGTGAAGGAAAGAAAGCACAAAGCGATCATCGTGTATCGTCTGGACCGTATCAGCCGAAATATCAGTGATTTTTCTGGACTGATTGAAGAATTGTCATACCTGAATGTAGCGTTTATTTCCATAAGAGAGCAATTTGACACAGGAAGTCCCATGGGGCGGGCTATGATGTATATTGCATCCGTTTTTTCCCAACTGGAGCGGGAGACGATTGCGGAGCGTATCCGGGACAATATGCATGAATTGGCCAAAACCGGCCGCTGGCTGGGAGGTACAACGCCCACAGGCTACGCTTCTGAGAGTGTAAAGAGCATAACTGTGGATGGAAAAACAAAAAAAGCCTGCAAATTAAAAATAATTCCTCAGGAGATTGAAATCATAAAGACCATCTTTGATGTATTTGTGGAAACCAATTCATTGACGATTACGGAGGCAGAACTGATGCGCCGCAGGCTCTTTACGAAAAATAATAAGCATTTTACCCGGTTTGCAATCAAAGCAATTTTACAGAATCCGGTTTACATGATTGCGGATGAAGATGCGTACCGGTATTTTCAGGAACAAGGTGCAGACCTGTTTTCAGACAGAGAAGTATTTGATGGAACCTATGGAATTATGGCATATAATCGAACGGATCAGGAAAAAGGAAAAACCACGGTATATCTGCCGATTGATAAGTGGATTGTCTCTGTGGGCGGTCACAAAGGTGTGATACCGGGAAAGGTGTGGGTACAAGTTCAGAAATCATTGGAACAGAACAAGTCGAAATCTTTCCGAAGACCCAGAAGCAACGAAGCTTTGCTGACAGGCTTATTATTTTGCAGATGTGGAAGCCGGATGTATCCGAAAATGACACAAAGAATGACGGCTGATGGAAAAAGAATTTATACTTATGTCTGCAAAATGAAGGAGCGCAGCCAGAAAAGCGTCTGTGATGGGAAAAATGTGAATGGAAATACGCTTGATATGGCAGTGGTAGAGCAGATTAAGAGATTGGAGGAGGACAGGGAGAATTTTATCCGGCTTTTGGAGCAGAGCCGAAAGTTTTACACCAGTAACCATGATCAATATGATACGCAGCTTATATCACTGAGACAGGAGCAGGAAGAAAAGACCCAAAAAATCAATGGACTGGTAGATTCTCTGACGGAAGTAGGGGATGGCAGTGCGAAGTCTCATATTGCAAAGAGAATCGAAGAACTGCACCGGGAGTGTGAAGCCATTGATGCACGGATTCAGGAACTGGAGCGGCTGACTTCCCAGCAGGAATTGAGTGATGTCGAATTTAATATGCTTCGACAGTTGTTATCTGTTTTCCGTGACAGTATCGACGAGATGTCAATAGAGCAGAAGCGTGCAGCCATTCGGACCGTTGTGCGTAAGGTTGTCTGGGATGGCACCAATGTGCATGTGATTTTATTCGGCGCTGCAGAGGGTGATATTTCAGATACTTTGCGAGAATCAAAAACGCATCGGGGAGCGGATAGCAAATGAAATTCTCATGATGTTTCGTGCCGGGAAGAAATACAGCCGCGAGGTATCTCTGTTTGAGCCCATCGGCGTTGATAAGGATGGGGAATCGGTCAGTCTGGTGGATGTCATTGAGCTGGAAACCAAAGAGGTGTTAGAAGACCTGATCCTGGACCAGGATATCCGGGAACTCTACGAGGCGTTTTCCTGCTGTTTAAAGCCTCAGGAGCAGTCTGTGGTAAAGCTGCGCTACGGACTTTTCGGGATGAAACCCCGCACCCAGCGGGAAATCGCGAGGCAGCTTGGCATTTCCCGCTCTTATGTATCCCGGATTGAAAAGCGGGCCCTGAAAAAACTGGGCGAACATTTAAAGGCGGAATAAAAAAATAATCACATAAATCATAAGAAAATTGCATTGTTTTCAGATGCTTTCCCATATATAATGTATGGGAAAGCATTTTTGATGTTTATTAGGAAGAGGTATCATCAGCTAAAGGAGGGTGTTATTATGTCTACAATCTTAGTGACAGGCGGTGCCGGCTATATTGGAAGCCACACCTGTGTGGAACTTTTGAATGCCGGTTATGATGTGGTTGTCGTGGACAACCTGTGCAATTCCTGTCGGGAATCCTTAAAACGCGTGGAGGAGATTACCGGAAAGAAGCTGACCTTTTATGAGGTGGATCTTCTGGATGAACCGGCTCTGGATGCCGTGTTCCAGAATGAGAAAATTGACGCAGTCATTCATTTCGCAGGCTTAAAGGCCGTTGGAGAGTCGGTATACAAGCCGCTGGAATATTATCACAACAATATTACCGGAACCCTGATCCTGTGTGATGTCATGCGCCGTCACGACTGCAAGAGCATTGTGTTCAGTTCTTCCGCAACCGTATACGGCAATCCGGCATTTGTTCCGATCACCGAGGAGTGCCCGAAGGGCGAGATCACCAATCCTTACGGCCGTACCAAGGGCATGCTGGAGCAGATCTTAACCGACCTTCACACCGCGGATCCGGACTGGAAGGTTATGCTGCTTCGTTACTTTAACCCGATCGGAGCACACAAGTCCGGCCGTATCGGTGAGAATCCGAAGGGTATCCCGAACAACCTGCTTCCGTATATCACTCAGGTGGCAGTAGGCAAGCTGGTATGCCTGGGCGTATTCGGCAATGACTACGACACACCGGACGGAACCTGTGTCCGCGACTACATCCATGTCGTAGACCTGGCAGACGGCCATGTAAAGGCACTGGACAAGCTCTCCAAAGAGCAGGGCGGTGTCTGGATCTACAACCTGGGAACCGGCGTTGGCTACAGCGTCCTCGATGTCATCAATGCCTTTGAGGAGGCTAACCACTTAAAGATTAACTACGTATTCAAGGAGCGCCGTGCGGGCGATGTGCCGCAGTGCTACGCAGATTCCTCCAAGGCCGAGCGGGAGCTTGGCTGGAAAGCAAAATATGGCATCCGGGAGATGTGCGAAGATTCCTGGAGATGGCAGAAGAACAATCCGAACGGATACGAAGAGGACTAAACAGAAACGAAAAGAAAGAAGAGGAGACCGGTCAGGCCTCCTCTTCGCTCATTAAGGACTTCATAATGAAAGAATAGATCTCTTTGCTTTTCTGTTCCCACCGGGCACTCATGGCGGCAGCCTGGTCACGGTCCGGAACCGATAAGTTCAGTTCAATGAGAGGGGAACGTCCCTCCCGCACCTCGCAGTGCACGATGTAGTCCTGGCTGGTGGACTTGTAATAGTCGGAAACCAGGCTGACCTCATTGCGCAGCCGGAGACGGTTCTCCTTTAAGTAGGTGTCCATGTCCTCGATGATGGCGGGGGAAATGTTGTTCTCAAAAAAGTTTAAGGTTTCTTCCCCTTCTTTGGTGATCTCGTAGCGGGTGGTGCTGTGGGTGGACTCAGCGCGAATGAGCCCGGAGTCCTTTAATTCCCCAAGGGCCTGCTGGAGCGTGAAGTAGCTGGCGTATTCGTGCTGCAGGAAAAAGTCCGTCAGCTGTGCGTTGGTCAGCGGAAAATTCACTTTTTTGAGCATATATAAATTCATGAGTTTGTATAGCGTCATCGGTTCTGACAACATGGAAGCGTGCCTCTTTCATTCAACAAAGTTTTTATTAATCATACCAATTTAAACCTTTTAAATCAAGTGAAATTATGCTAAACTAGTGCCATGTATGGAAAATTGCGGAATGCCGCAGTGCAGGCCGCAAACGAAAGACTGGTGGAAACCATCAGCAAAACGAAACAAGAGTGTGACAGAGGGTACTATGAGAGAAAGAATTAACCGACTGGCAAAAGGCATCGTGGATGCGGAGATTCCGGAGGTTCTTGTTCTTCCGGAAACCTGCGGCGGCACGGTGACAGCCGGCCAGGTATGCAGAAAAGAACTTTATGTGGCGGACCGCTATGGTTGTTTTGTAAAAGGCCTGGTGTATTCGTCCCATCCGTGTGTGCGGGTGCTGGGAACTTCCTTTGGAGGAAACCGGAACCGTATTTTTTATGAGGTTGACTGCCGTACCCTGTCAGACGGAGACAAAATCGAGGGAGTATTTGATCTGGTGACCAATGGCGGCGAGAAAAAGCTGCCATATTCTTTTGTTGTGGAACCGGATCCGGTTGGAAAGGTTCTGGCCGGGTTAAAGCAGCCGGAGGATTTCGCAAAGCTGGTGCAGGTTGACCGGGAGTTTGCAAAACGCCTGTTTGAATACCGGGATTTTACCGAAGCGCCATTTTTGCAGGATCTTCATGTCCGCGCCTTGTATGACGGATTAAAGGGGCGGCCGGACCGCCAGAGTGAACTGGAAGAATTTCTGGTTGGCCTGCGTGTAAAAAAAACGGTGGAATTAAAGGCAGATACCAAAGCGCGCAGTCTGGAAAATCCGCAGACAGGAATGGGTGATGTCATCCGCGTGGAGAGCAGCACCTGGGGGTATGTGCGCTTTGAGGTGCATGCGGACGGAGATTTTATCAATCTGCCGCAGACGGTATTTACGGAAGAAGATTTTAAAGATGGTGTCTGCGAGGTCCTTTACCGCATAGATGGAACGTATCTCCATCAGGGAAGAAATCTTGGGGCAGTCTGGATCACATCCCTGCGTCAGAATATCTGCGTTCCGGTTGAGGTGCTGGCGGGCGAGGATTCAAGGGATCGTGCGGGATATGGACGGCGTGAGGCTGTCGGCAAATATCTGGAACTGCGTCTGGAATATGAGCTTGGCCTTTACGGGGAAGCGCTGATGTTAAACCAGTTAAAGCAGCAGCTGGAGGCCATCCGCAGCCAGTATGGTGAGAGCCTTGCAGTGAATCTGTATCAGGCCGATCTGCTGATTCTGGAGGGAGACACAGAAGGCGCGAAGGAACTCCTGGAAAGCTGCCGGGAAGAGGCGGAAGCCATGCGTAAATACCGTCCGGAGTATGAACAGCTCCACCGCTATCTGATGTGCCAGCTAAAGGAAGAAAACGGCGGCGAGACGGAAACCGAGCAGGAAAGTCTGGCAGAGCTCCGTGCGGAATTTGACAGTGGAAGCCGCAGCCCGTACCTGTATGTCCGTGTATGGGAACTGTATCAGCGGGAACCAGAGCTTCTCACAGGCCTTTCCGAGTTAGAGCTTCAGGTTCTGATGTTTGCTGCAAAGCGGAAACTGATGGACGAGGATTTTGCCTGCAGGGCGGCAGCGCTTGCATCCTCCAGAAAACGGGGAGGAAAGCTGCTTCTGCGTCTCTTTGTGATGCTGTATCAGCAGTATCCGAAGGCAGAAATCCTGAATGCGGTCTGCAGCATCCTCATCAAGGCAGACTGCCGGGATAAAAAATATTTCAAATGGTATCAAAAGGCGCTGGAGGAGGATGTCAGCCTGACTCGCCTGTACGAATATTACCTGTACGCGCTTCCGGAAGATTATCCGTATCTGCTTCCGAAAGAGGTGCTTTTGTATTTCTCCTATGAGAAATCCATGGATACGGCCAACCGGGAGGTGCTTTACAGCAATATCGTGAAGTTCATGAACCCGGAATCTACGCTGTACCGGCAGTATGAACGCGACATTGAGCAGTTTGCCATGGAGCAGCTTCTGCGGTCCCGGGTGAACAGCCGTCTGGTGACGCTGTACCAGCATGTATTATATAAAGAAATGATCGATGAACAGGTAGCGCGGGTACTTCCGGCCATCTTAAGATCCTGCCGCATTACGGTATCCAACAAAAAGATCCGTTCGGTTGTGGTGTGCTATGAGGAACTGGACCGCGAGGATGTGGTTGCGGTAAAAGACGGTGTGGCCTATGCGCCGCTTTTTTCCAGCCATCCGGTCCTTCTGTTCCAGGATGAATACGGAAACCGTTATACCGATGTTTCTTACCGGAAGCAGCAGGCCATGATGGAAAACCGCAAAGAGCTGGAGGAACGCTGTTACGACATCTGCCCGGAGCAGCCCATGCTTCTGTTAGAGCGCTGCAGCGCGATCGTGAAGGAGGGCCTGGACAGCGTCACAGACCGCCGCGTTTTAAAGCGGGCGCTGACAGGATTGAAGCTTCATCCCTTATTCCGGGAAAAACTTCTGGAAGGCCTGCTTGCGTATGACAGCCAGCGTCAGGGCACGGAGAAAAATACAGCCGGTGTGATGGATTACTGGAATCAGCTACAGCCGGAGAAGCTGTCCCGGAAAGAGCGGGGCGGGCTGATCCGTATGCTGATCCTTGCCGGAAACAGTCCAGAAGCATTTGCCCTTGTGCGGGAATTTGGCTGGAGTGGCGCAGAGGAAAAGGAACTTCTGGAGTTATGCAGCCAGATGATCTTAAAACAGCTGCCAGAGTCAGACGACACGCTGTTAAAGCTGTCCTGGGAGCTTTTTACAAAGAACCAGTGGGATGGGGCGCTGTTAGACTATCTTTGCGAGCATTTTAACGGAAATTCGGAGCAGATGTATGAACTGCTCGTACAGAGCGAAAAAGAGCATGTGGAATTTTATGATCTTCCGGAGCGTCTTCTGGCCCAGATGATGTTCAGCGGCGAGACAGAGCACATGGATCCGGTATATGACTGCTACAGAAGTGGAAAACAGGTCAGTGCTCTGGTGTCCAGGGCTTATTTCACCATGAAATCCTGCGACTATTTTCTGAAAAACCGTCCGACCAGGGATTCCGTGTTTGCGTATCTGGAGGATGCGGTCCGGGAGACGGAGGACAAAAAGCGGGTTCCGACCATTTATCTTCTGGCGCTGACGTTATGGTACAGCCGTCAGGAGGCCTTGACGGAAGAACAAAAAGAACTGGCATCCGGTATGACGGAAGAGCTTCTGGAGGAAGGACGGGTTTTCGCGTACTTCCATCAGCTTGGGCGTCATATTCCACTGCCGGATTCCATTATGGACCAGATTACCATTGAATACCGGGGCAGCAGGGAGGCAAGGCCCGAACTGAAGATCCGGCTGCTTCCGAATGAGGAGACGATCCATAACGCGGAGTTTGTGAAAGTGTATCCGGGCATCTACATCCATCAGCACGTACTGTTTGAGGGAGAAGTGCTGGAATATGAGGTCTATGAGAATGGGGAAGACGGAAGAAAGAAGACTGAGGAAGGCCGGCTTTCCTACGATGCGTCCCAGACAGACAACCGGATGAGCCGCTTTGCCGCGCTTAACGATATGAGCCGCTGCCTGGCACAAAAAGACGGGCAGAAGCTGAAAGAAAAAATGGAGAAGTACATGACAGATCACGCGGCCATGGAGTCTCTGTTTACATTAATATAGAGGAACGATATGAATGAACTGATAGCAGGCATAGACCTGTGTGATGAATATACGCAGGTCAGCTGTGGAAATGAAGAAAAGACATGGACATTCCCAACGGTGGTCTGCCGTCACAGAGCGGCAGGCACCTGGTCCGTGGGGGAGGATGCCTATGCGCAGACGTTAAGAGGCGAAGGAAGCCTGACAGACAAGCTGGTGAAGCTGGTTTTAAAAGACGGAACCGCTACGTTAGACGGAGTCCGTTATCCGGCAAAGGAGCTTCTGGAACTGTTTCTGGAGCGGGTGCTTCGCACGGTAAAAAAGGATCTGGAAACGGAAGACACGTTTCGGGGACTGGTATTTACTGTGCGCAGCCTGGATGAACGTCTGGTGGAAACGCTGTATTCCTGTGGGGAAAAACTCGGTCTGGAAAAGAAACAGATCCGCGTCATTGGACATACGGAAAGTATGATATATTACATGTTAAGCCAGAAAAAGGAAATCTGGAGCGGAACGGTCGGCATGTTTGATTTATCCGAACAGGAACTTCGTTATTACGAGATGAAGGTCCAGCGCGGATTAAAGAAAAACGCGGTTCTGGCAGAGTATGAGACGATGGAGGAAAGTTTCAGTCTCGATATTCTGGAAACACCGTCCGGGGCGAAGCTGGGAGATAAGATTCTGTGTACCTGTGCGGACCGGCTGATGCAGAGAAAACTGTATTCCGCGGTATTCCTGATGGGAAAAGGCTTTGAAAAGCGGGAGTGGGCAGAGGATTTTATGAAGCTGCTCTGTACAAAACGGAGAGTTTACATGGAAACAGCAATGTTTGCCATGGGTGCCGTGTACTGTGCACAGGACCGTCTCCGCCCGCAGACCTCCTATCCCTACGCCATGATCTGCGAAGGCCGTCTGAAATCCTCCGTGACCATGGAGGTGCTGCACAAGGGGCAGGAAACAACCGTGACACTGGCTGCAGCCGGTGACGGCTGGAGAGAGGGCGGAGCCATGCTGGAGGTGATCCCGGAAAAGCAGAACGCCATAGAACTGGAAATCACACCGTTCGATTCCAAAAAGAAAAAGGCAGTCACACTGATGCTGGAGGGATTCCCAAACCGTCCGGAAAGAACAACCCGGGTGCGGGTGGAGGTATCCTTCTTAGATGAAAAGACAATGAAAGTGGTTCTCACGGACCGCGGCTTCGGGGAACTGTTCCCGGCCACGGATACCAGGATAGTACAAGAGGTTATGCTATGAGTTTAAGATTATGCAGAGCGGAAAAGGTGAAAAATCCATACTATGTGAGCTTTCTGGGGGTACATCTGTATTCTTCCCAGGAGCTGGCGTATGTGATCTGCCATTACCCGCTTCTGGTGATGGACCAGCTGGTCGATGACCGCCTTCTGGATTTCCTTCGAGAGGAGCTGAATCTTGGCTTTCTGGCCCTGAAGCTGGATAACTGGAGAAAAAGCGGCGAAGATCCGGACGAAATGCTGATTTTTCTGCTTCAGGAGAGCGACTATTATTCCGCAAATGAGATCTCGGAATACCGCCAGACCTTAAGCGGCTACCGGAAACAGCCTGCTGCGGAGATCAAAAAGCTCCGCGCGGATGCCTTATTCGGCATGCGGCAGTACGGAAAGGCGGTCCGGCTGTATCAGGAAATTCTGGATAATCCGCCGGAGGAGGCAGGAACAGAACAGCTTACCGCGCGGGTCTGGAATAATCTGGGGGCCTGTTATGGCCGGATGTTCCTGTTTGATAAAGCAGCAGAGGCTTTTGAAAAAGCCTACAACCGGAGCGGAAACCGGGACTGTCTGCGAAGCCTTTACTGGATTGAAAAACTCGACAGCCGCGTAACGCTGGGAGAGCGTTTTCGCGCCACTATCACGCAGGAGGAGCGGGAAACCTGGGATGCACAGCTTTCAGAAGCCCGGGAGAAGGCCGCACAGTCAGATCTGGTAAAGCAGGTGGAAATCTGGTTTCAGGATGGAGCGGAAGATGGCGAGAAAGCCGCCCGGGAACTGGTAGAAACCTGGAAAAGCGAGTACCGTGCCATGGTATAAAAAGAAAAATTTTAAAAGAAATTTAAAAGAAATGAAAAATAATGCTTGACATATCTGGGAAAACACGGTAAACTATCGGAGCAGTCGCAAGTGAGACATCTTGTGATTCTGATATGGGGTCTTAGCTCAGCTGGGAGAGCATCTGCCTTACAAGCAGAGGGTCATAGGTTCGAGCCCTATAGGCCCCATATAAACCGAATATGGCGGAATAGCTCAGTTGGCTAGAGCACACGGTTCATACCCGTGGTGTCGAGAGTTCAAATCTCCCTTCCGCTACTTGCATGAAGTTCTGGAATGCCAGAACTTCTTTTGTTTTATGAGCATTTTATAAGCTAAATTTTTTCTAAAATCCCTTGTATCCTGAAAATGGGTGTGTTATAATCCGAAAAAGCTGAATGAAACGTTTTGAAAGGAAAGTCAAGTGAAGAACCTGTTAAAAAAATATGGACATATCTGGGTCTGCGGCTACATCCTTTTGTACCTGCCATATTTCTTCTGGCTGGAGAGCGTGATCACGGACAATTACAAGATCATGCATGTGGCATTAGATGATATGATCCCGTTTAGTGAGTACTTTATTATTCCTTACATGATCTGGTTTGTTTATGTTTCCGGCGCGGTTCTGTATTTCTTCTTTACGGATAAGCAGGACTATTACCGGCTGTGTGCCTTTTTATTTATCGGCATGACCATCAGCATGATGATCTGCACCTTTTACCCGAATGGCACAGACCTGCGCGTGGAGGTAGATCCGCATAAGAATATTTTCTGCTATCTGGTGCAGAAAATCCATGACAGCGACACTCCGGCCAATGTATTTCCGAGCATCCATGTATACAATTCTCTGGGTGTACACATCAGCGTCATGAACAGCGAACGCCTGAAGAATCATAGATGGATCCGCCGGATTTCCTTTATCGTCATGGTGTCCATCTGCATGTCCACCGTATTTTTGAAACAGCATTCTGTGGCAGATGTCACAGGAGCCCTGGTTCTGGCCTATGTCATGTACCAGTTTGTATACGGAAATGTTTACGTGTTCAGCCGCAGAACGGCGAGACAGAAGGTTACCGGTTAATATGTAAAATTGAAAAGAGCTGTTGCGAAATGGTACTCCGTTTTGCGACGGCTTTTTTCGATTGTCAGAATTGAATCTATTTTTATACAAAATTCCTTAGGAGATTTTGCAGATTTATGATATACTTATAGGTAATAATGTGTGGGTAACTGCTTTGCAGTTACAAATGCGGGAGGTGCCCATGTACTATTTCATCGTAAATCCCAACGCCCATGGAGGCCGGGGAGCAAAGATATGGAAAAAGCTGGAACACCAGATTCACAAATCCGGAATTTCCTACGAAGCATATCAGACGGAGGCATCGGGGGATGCCAGACGCATGGCGGCAGAACTGACGGCCAACATGCAGGAACCGGCCACCATTGTCACGGTGGGGGGAGATGGCACGGTCAATGAAGTGTTAAATGGTCTGGCCATCAGTGACCTTCTGACGTTTGGCTATATTCCCACCGGTTCCGGCAACGACCTGGCCCGGGGCCTGAATTTATCCAGAAATCCGAAAAAGTGCCTGAAGCGGATCTTAAATCCATCGGAAATCTGCCGGATGGATTACGGCATCCTTTCTTATGAGGATGAAGAGCCGGTTTACCGGCGCTTTATGGTCAGCAGCGGCATCGGGTTTGACGCCGCGGTCTGTCACCGCCTGCTGGACAAAAACGGTACCGGAGGCCTGCGCCAGATCCCGGGAAGAGGCCGTTATATCCTTGCCGGTCTCAAACAGCTTCTGACCGCGAAGGCATCCAGAGGTTACCTGATTTTGGATGGGGAAAGACGGGTAGAATTTAACCATATCTATTTTGTTTCCGTGCATAACCATGGCACGGAGGGCGGCGGTTTTCTGTTCGCGCCAAAGGCTGTGTGTGACGACGGGGAACTGGAACTCTGCGTAGCCCACACAGCATCCAAGCTGCGTCTGTTTCCGGTCTTGTTAGACGCTTACCGGGGACACTTGGGCAGGCGGCGCGGCGTTCATTTTTACCGCTGCCGGGAAGCTGTGATCCATGTGGACAGGCCGCTTCCGGTTCATGCAGACGGGGAAAACTGTTTCTGCCAGGAGGAACTGCGGGTGCGCTGTGTCAAGAAAAAGCTCCGCATGATCCTGTAATGATTGAAAATAAAGGAGAGAACAAATATGCGAATCGGACAGGGATACGATGTCCACAGGCTGGTAGAAGGCCGGGACCTGATCCTGGGCGGTGTTACCGTTCCTTATGAGAAGGGTCTTCTTGGTCATTCCGATGCGGATGTGCTGGTCCATGCAGTCATGGATGCCCTTTTGGGCGCAGCCGCACTGGGCGATATCGGCCAGCATTTTCCGGACACCGATCCAAAATATAAAGGAATTTCCAGCATTGCCCTGTTAAAAGAGGTCGGGGCGCTTCTGGAGGCAGAGGGCTACGTCATTGAGAACATTGACGCCACCATCATTGCCCAGCGGCCAAAGCTTGCAGCGTACCGGCCGCAGATGGCAAAAAACATTGCCGAGGCACTGCATCTGGAGTTAAACCAGGTGAGCGTTAAGGCAACAACAGAGGAGGGGCTTGGATTCACCGGAAGCGGTGAGGGCATTTCTTCCCAGGCCATCACCCTGCTTTCCCATATGCGCGACTTTGCGGCAGATGACTGCATGGTATACCGGGATGACACCGTAAATGGCAGCTGCGGCGGTTGTCTGGGCTGTTGTGGCAGTAAGAGTGCAGAATAAAGGAAAGAAAACAGAATACAAGGAGGAACATCATGAAAATTTTTAATACACTGAGCAGAAGAAAAGAGGAGTTTGTACCGTTAGAGCCAGGCAAGGTAAAGATGTATGTCTGCGGCCCGACCGTATACAACTTTATCCACATTGGAAACGCACGCCCGATGATCATTTTCGATACCGTGCGCCGTTACTTTGAATACAAGGGCTACGATGTCAACTACGTTTCCAACTTCACCGATGTAGACGACAAGATCATCAAGAAAGCCATCGAGGAAGGCGTAGATGCAGAGACCATCTCCAAACGTTACATTGCCGAGTGCAAAAAGGACATGGCAGACATGAACGTAAAACCGGCTACCACCCATCCGCAGGCAACCCAGGAAATCCAGGGCATGCTGGAGATGATCCAGAGCCTTATCGACAAGGGCCATGCTTATGTGGCAGCAGACGGAACCGTTTACTTCCGCACCAAATCCTTCAAGGGCTATGGAAAGCTTTCTCACAAGAACTTAGATGAGATGATGTCCGGCTTCCGTGAGCTGAAGGTAACCGGCGAGGAGAACAAGGAGGATCCGTCCGATTTCGTTCTCTGGAAACCGAAAAAAGACGGCGAGCCATACTGGGAGTCTCCATGGTGCCAGGGCCGTCCGGGCTGGCACATTGAGTGCTCTGTGATGTCCAAGAAGTACCTGGGCGAGCAGATCGACATCCATGCCGGCGGCGAGGACTTAATCTTCCCACATCATGAGAATGAGATTGCCCAGTCCGAGGCAGCCAATGGCAAGACCTTTGCCAACTACTGGATGCACAACGGCTTCTTAAACATCGACAATAAGAAGATGTCCAAATCCCTCGGAAACTTCTTTACCGTCCGCGAGATCGGTGAGAAATATGACTTACAGGTACTGCGCTTCTTCATGCTGAGCGCTCACTACCGCAGCCCGATCAACTTCAGCGCGGAGCTTATGGAGGCTTCTAAGAACGGTCTGGATCGTATCATTACCTCCGCAGAGCGCTTAAAAGAGCTTCAGGGCAAGGTATCTGGTGACACGCTGACTGAGGAAGAGCGGGAGAATAAAAAGACGGTAGACGAGCTGGTTGCCAAATTCGAGGCAGCCATGGACGATGACTTCAACACCGCAGACGCTGTATCCGCAATCTTCGAGCTGGTAAAACTGGCTAACAGCACCGCAAATGAGGAGAACAGCAAGGCCTATGTGGAGCTTCTTGCAGGAACCATCGCAAAGCTTTCCGATGTCCTTGGTATCATTACTGAGCGCAAGGCCGAGGTTCTGGACAGCGAGGTGGAAGAGATGATCGCCGCAAGACAGCAGGCAAGAAAAGAAAAGAATTTTGCCCTGGCCGATGAAATCCGCCAGAAGCTTCTGGATATGGGCATCGTTCTGGAAGATACCAGAGAGGGTGTAAAATGGAAGAGAGCATAAAAATCGAGGAAGCCATCGCGAAGGCGTTAAAGCTGGAAGAGGTGGATCCGCGGACCTATTCGCCGCTGGTGCTGGCCTACATCGGAGACGCAGTCTACGAACTGCTGATCCGCACCAAGGTCATCAACCACGGCAGCATGCAGGTCAACAAGATGCATAAAAAGAGTGCCAGCCTGGTGAAAGCAGAGACCCAGGCCAACCTCATAAAAGCCATTCAGGACGATCTGACCGAGGAGGAACTGGCTGTATACAAGCGGGGCCGCAACGCGAAATCCGCCACCACAGCCAAGCACGCCACCATGATCGACTACCGCATGGCCACCGGTTTTGAGGCTCTGGTCGGGTATCTGTACCTGCAGGCACGGCACGACCGTCTGCTGGACCTGATCCGGGACGGACTGGAAAAGATTGGAGAACTTTCATGAGATACGAAGAACTGACCATAGAGGGAAGGAATGCCGTACTGGAGGCATTCCGTTCTGGAAAAACCATCGACAAGCTGTTTGTGCAGGATGGTTGCAAAGACGGCCCGGTACAGACCATTGTGCGTGAGGCAAGAAAGACCGATGCTATCATCAATTTTGTACCGAGAGAGCGCCTGTACCAGATGTCTGAGACTGGAAAGCACCAGGGCGTGATTGCTTACGCTGCGGCTTACGAGTACGCAGAGGTGGAGGATATCTTAAAGGCAGCGGAAGAGAAGGGCGAGCCGCCGTTCATCTTCCTGCTTGACGGCATTGAGGATCCGCACAACCTGGGTGCAATCATCCGTACCGCAAACCTGGCCGGAGCCCATGGCGTCATTATTCCGAAGCACCGGGCAGCAGGTCTTACCGCTACGGTGGCAAAGACCTCCGCGGGTGCCTTAAATTACACACCGGTAGCCAAGGTGACCAATCTGGCCCAGACCATCGAGGACCTGAAAAAGCGCGGTCTCTGGTTTGTCTGTGCCGATATGGGCGGCGAGGTCATGTACCGTCTGAACTTAAAGGGACCGATCGGACTTGTGATCGGAAACGAAGGAAACGGAGTCGGCAAGCTCATCCGGGAGAAATGCGACATGATCGCCTCCATCCCGATGAAGGGCGACATCGACTCTCTGAACGCTTCGGTGGCAGCAGGTGTGCTGGCTTACGAAATCGTGAGACAGCGCTTAAGCTAAGTGCCGGAGAGTACAAAAAGAGGTGTTTATAAAATGAGAAAAAGAAGGATCAGTGTCAGTGTGGCAGCTATTCTGACGGCAGCAGCGCTTTATGGGTGCGCTGGAAGCAGCGCTCCGGTTTCATCAGAGGTACAGCAGGAAGAAACCGTGGCAAAAGTACAGGACGCTGGACAGCAGGCAGCATCGAATGAGCAGGAGACTGCGGAATCCGTGGCTGCGGCAGACACAGATACACAGGAGTCTCTGGCCGTCATCGAGGATGAGGCAGTTCCGCTGTATCAGAAACCGGCGGGCAGTGATGTGCGCACTCCGGTAGCCAGCGGTACCGTGACCTACGGCAACGGCCGTGCCACCATTGACGCATCCAACACATCCAAGGGCTATGTCATGATTAAGTACACCGGTGGACAGAGCAGAATCAAGATTCAGATTGCCAAATCCACCACCTATACCTACGACTTAAATGCCCGCGATGCCTACGAGGTATTCCCGTTTACCGAGGGAAGCGGAGCCTACAGCATCAAGATTTTTGAGAATGTCAGCGGCAACCAGTACGCCCAGGTACTCAGCCAGAATGTTACGGTAAGTCTCTCTGACGAGTTTGCGCCGTTCTTAACCCCGAACCAGTATGTGAATTTCTCAAGCGGCAGCGCAGCCGTGAAAAAAGGCGCGGAGCTGGCAGCTTCCGCGGCGGATCAGATTGGCGTGGTGACCAATGTATACAATTATGTCATCAACAACGTTACATACGATACCGCCAAGGCAGCTTCCGTGCAGAGCGGTTATCTTCCGAATGTCGATCAGGTTCTGGCCCAGAAGAAGGGAATCTGCTTCGACTACGCGGCCCTGATGACGGCTATGCTTCGTTCCCAGGATATTCCGACCAAGTTGGTCATCGGCTACAGCGGCGGTCTGTATCATGCGTGGGTAAACGTATACATCGACAACGTAGGCTGGGTTGATAACTTTATCTACTTCGACGGACACGACTGGTCCCTGATGGATCCGACCTTCGCATCTTCCGGTGGACAGAGTGAGTCAATCAAGCAGTACATTGGAAACGGATCCAACTATCAGGCAAAATATACCTACTAAACTGCAGGGGGAGAGTATACTATGGCAGCGAAAGTTTATTCCGGACGGGAGCTGTCCGCATTCTGTCTTCAGGTATCCATTCTGTTAAAAGCAGCAGTCCCGCTTGATGAGGGGCTGTACCTGATGGCGGAGGATGCCCCGACCGAAGAGGAAAAGAAACTTCTCCATACCATGGGAGAGGATGTGGAACTGGGAGACCCGTTCTTCGAATCCCTGGAGCGCACCGGTGCGTTTCCGCCTTATGTGGTGCGCATGGCAAAGCTGGGACAGCAGAGCGGTACCCTGGATCAGATGATGGAGTCCCTGGCGGACTACTATGAAAAAGAATATTATATGATGAAAAACATCCGTAACGCCATCACCTACCCGGTGATGATGGTCGGCATGCTGCTCATCGTATTGTTTGTTCTGTTTACCCGGGTTATGCCGGTATTTGAACAGGTGTACGCGCAGCTCGGTGTGCAGATGTCCCCGCTTTCCCGGGCGGCATCCCGCCTTGGCGGAATCTTAAGCGGCGCGGCCCTGGTGGTATTTGTACTTCTGGCTGTGGCTGTCACCGTGGCAGCCATTGCGGCAGGCGCAGGCAAGGAGCTGACCATTGCCCATAAGCTGATGGAGCGGTTGAAACGAAACAGCAAGACTGCCATGGCCGCAGCAGGACGCCGGTTTACCGCGGTACTGGCGCTGACCATCCGCAGCGGCATGGAACTGGATAAAGGCATGGAGCTTGCCAGAGAACTGGTAGATAACAGTGCGGTGGCAGAAAAAATCGATGTCTGCAGCGAAAAACTGCAGCTGGGCGAAGGCTACTACGAGGCCATGAAAGAGTCCGGTCTGTTCAGCAGCTTCCATATCCAGATGATCAAGGTTGGCGTGCGGAGCGGTAAGATGGACGAAGTGCTGCAGAATATCTCGGATGACTACGAACAGCAGGCAGATGCCTCCATCGATGCTATGGTGGCAAGACTGGAACCGACCCTGGTTGCGGTACTGGCTGTGGCAGTGGGTCTGATCCTTCTTTCTGTCATGCTTCCGCTGGCCGGAATTCTGGCCGGAGTAGGCTGAGACGGACGGAGGAGCAGACATGAAAAAGAAATGGGATAAACGGTTCCTTGCCGGATGTGTCATCTCTGTGGCCGTATTTGGCGTCATTATGGGCCTGTTTATGAACGGTGTGTTTTCCTTCCTTGGACGGGCAAAGTCGGAAGGCTCGGATACCCTGGTGAAGGCAATCCGTCAGGCATCGGTACAGTGTTATGCCATTGAAGGACGTTATCCGCCAAGCGTGGAATATCTGGAAGAAAACTATGGCATTCAGATCGACCGGGAACGCTACAATGTGTTCTACAGCGGTTTTGCCTCCAATATTATGCCGGATATCACCGTGATCCCCGCAGAAGGAGGTGATGACAGTGACTGGCAGCCGTAATCGAAACGACGGGCAGGCCATGAGCGTGCTCTTTACCATGCTGCTGTTTCTTGTCTTCATCATGTGCGCGCTGTTTACAGTGCTTGCAGGCAGCAAGGTTTACGAAAATATCAGCAGCCGCATGGACCAGACCTATACCGGCAGTGTGGCCCTTCAGTATGTGGCAAATAAGGTGCGTCAGGGTGACACGGACGGGGCTGTTGAGGTGAAAACTGTTGATGGACAGCCGGTCCTGGAAATCCGCGAGAGCATAGAGGGTGGTGATTACATCACCTGGATCTATTATTATGAAGGCAGCATCCGGGAGTTATTTACCTATGAGGACAGTGGTCTGGGACTTGCGGACGGTCTGGAAATCCTGGAGTGTGACGGCCTGGAACTGACACAAGACGGCCAGCTTCTCCATGTGACAACGCTTGGCACGGGTGGCGGCAGCCTGATCCTGTCACTGCGGAGTGGAAGGGCGGTGACGGAACATGAATAAACGAAGTGGTTCCGGCTCCGGCATTTTCCTGATGGAAATGATGGTAGTCGTCTTTTTCTTCATGCTTTGCGCCTCCACCTGCATTCTGGCATTCGCGAAATCCGACCGGATGAGCCGTCTTGCCTGGGAGCGTGACCACGCGGTCAGCGCAGCCCAGTCGGTGGCAGAGGTCTGGAAGCTGTCGGAAGAGCAGCAGGAGGGGGAACAGAGCCTGTACTGGAACGCGGACTGGGAAGAAACGGAAAATCAGTCGGAGGCAGTTTATACGGGCAGTCTCACAGAAACCAGCAAAGAAGACGGCATACAGAACCTTCAGATCGTGATCCGGGAAGCCGGAGAGGACGGCGAAGAACTGTTTGCGTTGGACGCGGCAAAGTATGTAAGGCCGTAATTTATGCGGACTGGCTTTTGAAAACTGTGCCTGAAAGCAGTTAACAGACCGCAGCAGACAGACTGCAGGTGAAACATTACAGGAAATATCCGGAGGAAAAGACAGATGGCAAAACAGGAAATCCGAAGAAAAGCCAACATCGGAAGCTCCAGTCTGATCCTGATCTTTATTGTGCTCTGCCTTGTGACATTCAGCGTGCTGTCCCTTGGCAACGCAAAGCGGGAAGACGCGCTTTCGGTAAGAAGCGCGGACTCGGTTCAGGAATATTACCGGGCAGACGCCCAGGGAGAGGCCTTTTTACAGATGGCAGATCAGGCACTTTTAAAGGGTGACAAAGACAGCCTTGCGCCGTATCTGCAGAGTGATACCGGCACCTACTGCACGGATGTCTCCATGGACGCCGGGCAGGCGCTGCGGGTGGAGCTGAACCTTGACTGGGAAAAGAAAACATACAAAATTCTTTCCTGGAAGGTATATCATCAGGAGGATTATGAGATTGACCAGTCCATTCCGGTATGGAGTGGAGCGGGCGCATCATAGAAAAGGAAGCTATGGAGGGAATGCGTATGTATACAGAAGACGTACTGCGCAAAGCAGTGGAGCAGGGCGCGGCAGACATATTCCTGATCCCAGGTATGCCGCTTTCCTGGAAAGTGGGCGGAAAGATCCTTTATCAGACCGATGAGAAAATCTTTCCCAAAGAAATTGAAGAGATGGTGCGGGAAATCTACGCACTTGCCAATAACCGCAGCATGGACCGTGTTCTGGAACACGGTGATGATGACTTTGCCATGGCGCTGCCGGGTGTATCCCGCTTCCGTGTCAATGTGTTCCGGCAGAGAGGTTCTCTGGCAGCTATTATTCGTGTGATTACGTTTGATCTTCCGGACTTCCATAACCTGCACATTCCCCAGGTGGTCATCGACATTTCCCGCATGACTAAGGGTTTTGTTCTGGTAACCGGACCGGCGGGCAGTGGTAAGAGTACCACGCTGGCCTGCATCATCGACCAGATCAACAAGACACGCAATGCCCATGTTATTACGTTGGAAGACCCGATTGAGTATCTGCACCGCTATAACCAGAGTGTGGTTACCCAGCGAGAGATCGGGCTGGATACGGAAAGCTATGTGACAGGCCTTCGCGCGGCACTGCGTCAGGCACCGGATGTCATTCTGGTTGGAGAGATGCGTGATGAGGAAACCATCAAGACGGCGCTGACGGCAGCAGAGACCGGACATCTGGTCATCTCCACGCTGCATACGGTGGGTGCCGCCAATACCATAGACCGAATCATTGACAGCTTTCCGCCGGCACAGCAGGAGCAGGTGCGGGCACAGCTTTCCATGGTTATGCAGGCTGTGGTATCCCAGCAGCTGATCCCGGCGGTGGACGGCGGCGTGGTACCGGCCTTTGAGGTCATGTTCTTCAACAACGCGATCCGCAACCTGATCCGTGAGTCCAAGATCCACCAGATCGACAACATCATCGCCACCTCTCAGGAGGAAGGTATGATCACCATGGACAACAGCATTATAAAGCTGTTCCGGGAAGGAAAGATCAGCAAGGAAAATGCCATCATCTACAGCAGCAATGGCGAGCTGATGGAGAAGAAGCTGGCAAGACTGTAAACAAAAAATCAGATATACAGAATAACAGGGGCGTTCCCGGTCGTACATGGACCGGGAGCGCCCCTGTCTGTCTTTGGGGGTTATGAATCTTCTACGGTCAGAAGACGCAGCCCCATATCGGACCAGGTGTTTCCAATCAGGTAGGAGGTGTAGTTCTGGCCGGCGGCAATCTCAATCTGCGCGGAGAGCAGTGGCTCTGCCATATTGTTTCCGGTGATGGTGCCGGAGCCGTTTACGCCAATGACGATAATCGGAATTTCCCGCAGGAAGGAGTAGCTGTTGGAGTTGGTTACATAGAACTGGTAGGTGCCTGCCATGGCCTGCTTGTAAGGAGTCACGGTCTGGAAGGCAACGTTGCGGAATACGGTTTCGCCGCCGTAGAGCATCAGGTCATACCGGGAACCACTGAAGGTCATGTTGGCAAAGCGATAGCAGCCAGTATGAAAGGCGCGGGTATTGCAGCCGGTGTCGGCAACCTGAACCATTTCCAGCCCGCCGGAGGCAGAATCCACCAGGACCATGGTGACTTTTTCACCTGCGGTAAACGGGAAGTTCTGCTGCAGCAGCACAGAGCGCATGCCGGAAGCACGGCGCACGGTAATAGTATGGAAACCATCGGAAATCCAGTCGTAGTTGGAGATAGTGCCAAAGCGGGAGTTGATGGCATAAGCAGTGCCGTCGATGGTGATGTTGACGGCAAAACTGTTGGTGGAAGCATTTAAGAAACGCACCTGCCCGTAGTAGCGAGGGGAAATCGTCGGATTGGTCGGAGTGATCGGGAAGAAGCCGGTATTCCAGCCGTTTCCGCTACTGTTATTGCCGTTGTTTCCCCAGTTTCCATTGCCCCAGTTCCAGTTTCCGCCGATGGTTCCGGTATTGTCATTGCCCGGATAGACCGGACCGCCCTCACCGGGCTCCGGCAGCGGAGCCACAGGGATATTTGCTGCATCGTCCGGATAGACTGCCTTTTCTTCTTCCAGCTCTGGAAGCGGAGCCGCCGCATTGTTGTCACTTATATCAGAAGTTCCGTTGTAATGTGTATCATTTTCAGCCATATTGCGCCTCATTGCTTTTTACTGTACTGTATGAAACGGCAGGTCACACGGTGCCGGAAAATATAAAGTTTTCAGGCTTCCATTGGAACGGATCATGGATTATAATGAAAGCAGCGTGAGAGAATACGGAGGAAAAAATACTATGACACAGCGGGAGATAGAAAATATCAAGGAACTGTTTCGATCATTTGTGCGTGTCATGTCCTCCGCAGTTGATGAGAGAACGCCTTATAATGCCACTCATACCAGAAATATGGCGGAATATGGAGAGCGTTTCATCAGCTATCTCAATGAACAGGCCCGGGCAGCAGGAAAACAGCCTCTGTTTGATGCGGATCACAGGGAAGAATTTCTTATGAGCGTGTGGCTTCATGATATTGGTAAGCTTGTGATCCCGCTTGAAATCATGAATAAAGACACGCGTCTTATGCCGGAGCAGACCAATGAACTTTTGCACCGGTTTGAGAAAATCCACCTGCTGGCACAGATCTCCTGTCTGAAGGGAATGATTTCAGAGCAGGAACTGAAAAGAGAACAGGAAGAACTGGTGAAAGACCGTGAGGAAATCCTGCAAGCCAATACTGCAGGGATTTGTACGGATGCGCTTCGGGCGGAAATCAGCCGGATTCATGAGAAAACCTACACGGAAGAAGATGGAAGCACAAGAACGTGGATTACGGATGAGGAGTTCCGTATGCTGATGATCCGGAAGGGAACCCTGTCGGAAGAAGAACGGGAGATTATGGAAAGCCATGTGGTATTTACGGACAAGCTGCTTTCGGAAATCCGTTTTTCGAAGAAACTGTCCCATGTGCGGGCATGGGCTGCAGCACATCACGAACTTCTGGACGGAAGCGGCTATCCAAAGCATCTGAAGGGAAATCAGATTCCAATGGAAGTCCGTATGCTCACTATTCTGGACATTTTTGATGCCCTGGTGGCAGAGGACCGGCCTTATAAACCGGGAGTGCCCGTGGAGAAAGCGTTGAAAATTCTGGATGGGATGGCGAACCGGGAAGGAAAACTGGACCCGGAGCTGACCAGGCTGTTTGCAGAAAGCAGATGCTGGGAGAAAAAACTGTAATCGTAACTGTTCAGTACCCTCACAGTTACGGGCAAAAATCCATTGAAAATTGCCTTCGGCAATGGGATTTTTGCCT
>NZ_JBBMFJ010000013.1:0-83844 GCF_040096075.1 Ventrimonas faecis | reverse complement strand
GACAAGCCTGATTCACAAGCTTATCGCTCTTAATTATCATAGAAGAATCTTATTTACAGAGATTTTCTCATACTCTCCGTCCTTCTAAATGCCGTTTAACTTGTGAAGTGGCTTTTTCATAATTTTGACGTTTGTCACCGTCACAAAATGCAATACATGCATGATTCCCAACACGATAAGCTGCAGCAAGTTGTTTTAGAACAGCTTGATCAGAACCGATTGGTACAATTTTAATGCGCCTTAAGATGGGGTTGGGAAGAAAACCCTGCAAAATGCTACAACCAACTTCATCTTCGGTGTAAACAGATAATTCCTTTTTTTCACCGGCACTTAGTTTTCCAGTTGCGTACTCGGATGAAATATTAGAGAAAATGTTGGTCATGCCATCTACAGATTCCAGATAGAAACGACCTTTAGGAGGTAAGCAATCAAGAATAGTGCATGAATGAGTGGAACAGATAATTTGGCAATGAAGTTCCAAACACAATTTTTTTAGCTCTTGAATTAAACGTTTTTGGGCACTTTCATGTAAGCCAAGTTCAATTTCATCGATAACTAATAGAGATAATTGAATGGTACTATTTGCGGAGAAGTATAGTGTATGCAGAACTTGCAGTATCCATGATTGAAGAGAGGTGAAAATCATGAAAAAATATAAAAATCTAATTATCGTTGGCAATGGCTTTGACCGTTGGCAAAATCTTCCAACCTCTTATGAAAACTTTCGCCTTTATTATCAGGAACACATTATAAGCGCGGCCGAGGCCTTGGGCTGTTCCTTTTATACAGTGACAGATAAGACTGGAAAAGAACAGAAACTGACAGCCGTGGAACTTATATATGGAGATATTCTGAATCCAGAAAAACTGGAGGATGAATTTTTCTGGAATCTGGAAGCGCGGATGGACCGCATGAATGACCAGGCAATTAATCTCCATTTTGGAAGAAGTGAGGAGGGGCGTAAAGCCTTAAAAAAAGCCGTGAGTGAAGCAACATTATTGTTGCGAAAGCTGTTTTGTGACTGGGTTGGAACGATTGAGATTGAAGAAAAAAACAGTGGTTTTGTGTTTGGAGATGATTGTTTCGTTATCAATTTTAATTATACGGATACTTTGGAAAAACGGTTTGGGGTGAAGGCCAGAAATGATTTCCATATTCATGGAAGTGCATCAGATTTAAATTCTATTGTAGTGGGACATGCCAGTCATCCGGAGAAGCCTTTTTCAGAACTGATTGAGCATCGGTTTATTCGTTCGGAAGATCCGAAGAAGGGGTTACCGCGGCTGGAAGGTCTGTATGCAGTGGAGGCGGCTTTATACGAGACTGATAAACACGTAGTGGACCGCATGGATGATCTGTGTGTGGTTTTTATGGAAAACGGAGTGCATATGGAAGACATTGAAAACATTTATGTTTTGGGGCATTCCTTTGCTCCGGCAGATTCGGAGTATTTTGAATTTCTTCATGCAGTTACTTGGTGTAACTGTAACTATGAAGCATTATCTCCGGTTGGACATATGGATATGGAACTGTTTGGGGCCATGCTGAATGGAAATGACGAGGCACTTATGGCTGGAATTATCCTGAATCTGCAGTATGCGGAAAGGCACAGCAACAGACTGAACCCGGAACAGGAGGATTGGTTTGCATACCTGGATGAGGGATGCGACGATAAAATGCCGTATGATGAAAAACTGAGCAGATTAGCGGTGGAGCAGCGTTTCTGGATGGAGCAGGCAGAGCGGACCCAAAATAAACTTGAAAAACTGGCCGAAAAGTATGGGAAAAAAGTCCCGGCAAATTGTCATTCAATCCTGGGGTACATGGAATATGTAGATGGGGGATATATGGAAAGAAAACATAGTGCGAACTGGCATATTAGCTGTTTTTCAAGCGAAGACCGAAAGCGGATCAAACGGGTGACAAGAGACTTACATATAAAAAACGTAAAGTGTTATCAGACAATTGACGCATGTATTGGTAAATTTGCGGTTGAAGGTTCTGGTAATATAGAAAATCCATCTTAGGAGCCAGAAAGAGGCACAAAGGAGAAGAATATGACGCTGGGAATGGATCATGTAATTGTTGTGGTCAAAGGGGGCATCACAGATAAAAAACTGCTGAAAAAGCTGAGAGTAGATGCGATTGTCAATGCCGCGAATCCTACGCTGATGGGAAGCAATCAGGGCGTGGATGGAGCTATCCATGCGAAGCTGCCGAAACTGAAAAAGCGGATTTGTAAGGAGCTTGGAACGGACCGGCTGGCGAACCGGCAGCGCTGTGGGCGGGGAAAAGCGGTGACAACCTCTGATGGGGAAAAAGGAAAGAAATTGTGCCGTTATATTATACATACGGTGGGATCCAAGTATGACGGAAGCGGAGAAATATGCTCCAGTTCCCGGATACAGACACTGGAAAACTGCTATCATTCTGTAATCGATGAGGTGAAAAAACATCCGGATATTCGAAATGTGGCAGTGCCTGTCATTGGCGCTGGGGATTATGGCTTCCCATTTAAACTTGCTATGGAAATTGCGGTCTGCAGCATTAACAACGCGATTTTGGAGTGGCGCCAGAAAGATTCAGAACTGTTTGAAAAGGCAAAACTGGAACGGGTCTACATTTTTATTTTCCATCCTTCCAAGGCAAAAACGGATGAAAAATTCCAGACGGCAAATTGGGTAATGCAGAAGTACCATCAGCTGTTGATGAGTAACCGCAAGATTACGTATCTGACCTCGTGGCAGGCGCATTTGAGCTACTGGAAGGAAATACGCATGTATGACCGGGAACGGGGATATTTTTCTATTGCGCGCACGGTACGGGAAATCTTAATGCTCATTCGGATGCTGTTTCTTCCGGTAATGTTTCTGAAAGATTTATTTGGCGGAAGAGACTGGGAGAAACGCCGGAGTTTTGTGGAATGGCTAGTTGCGTGCAAGATAGCGCTGCCATTTGTGAGTCTGCTGTTTCTGAACCGGATAACGGCAAAATGGCTATTGGTAGGATTGTCGGCATTGATCGTGTATAGCCTGGCGGATACGCTTACCTATTTGCTAATTCTGATGATGATGTCAGACATCCAGAGACCATCAGCAAACCTAATTCGGACATGGCTCATGCTGTTTATGAACTATATGGAGGCAGCGTTGGATCTTTCGGTGCTGTATGGATGCTGTGAGCGTTGGTTCAGCTGGGGCCATGGTGGTCTGATCTCGATTAGAGCAGCGGGAAAGTGTGGTCTTCTGGGTTTCCAGAACATACCAGAGCATGTTTCATGGGTGGAAACACTTCCCTGGATGTCAGATGTATTTTTATATGCGGATTCGGCAATTAAATTCTTCTTCTTTTCTCTGGTGCTGGTATACCTGGCATCGCATATGAAGCAGAAGGAGTTTTTGAGTTAACAAGGAATGGGGGGAGAACTGGATATGAGCGCTTTATTTATAGTAGGAAATGGTTTTGATATTGCCCATGGAATTCCATCAGAATATAGAAAATTTCGTGAGTTTCTTATCAGAAAATATCCGGAAGCATTGGAATTTCGTGACGAGAAAATTTATCTGGAGGATGCTGATGAGATAGAACAAGAGGAGTTTGCAGCGGAAATTCTGCTTAGCGCATTGGACCAGGTGGATGGTCCGGATTGGGAAGATTTTGAGGCGTCATTGGCGCATGTGAATTTTTCAAAAAAACTTCCAGGTCCAGAGCTTTATGGAGATGAAACGGATGAAAAGGACACATTTTTGATGCAACAGTATCTATTGTATATGGACCGACTTACTAGTGGCTTTATTGCGTGTGCTAAGAAGTATTGGCAGGAATTTTTTCAGCAATGGCTCAGGGAATTGCAGATACCAATAAAACTGGATAATTTTGAGAAAAAAGACAGTTTGAGCCGGTTGTTTCGGCGGACGGATATGAAGTTCTTTACCTTCATACAGATTTTGCGCAGATTCGGAATAAGAAGTTTTTTAGGGGACTTAATACATCCATTGACCAGGTGTATTCGTATGGTTTCAGTTATGGAAAAGTAGATGGGGTATATATAAAACGGATCATCAGGAAGATATCTTCAGATGCAGTGTGGTATTTTACGGAATTTGAAAGTCAGGACAAGGAAAGTCTGAGGATTAAAAAAGTGAAACTGCGAAATTATGGATTTAAGGGTACATTTGGAGTTTACGAAGGATGACTGTCATATGAACAATAATAAAATTGAGAAAATTTTATGGCCGATCGGTGTGTTGTTTTTCAGTAGCATTTTCTTTTTTACCATAAAAACAGTGCCGCTTTCTGTCTATTTCATGATTATAGATTTGTTGTTGTTGGGACTGATTTTAAAATATTCTGTGCGTAAAAACAGGTATTTATTTTGCAATATTCTGGTGGCGGCATGGGCTAATATGGTTTCCTATATTGGCATTCGAACGGTACAAAAAAATATAATTTCCTGGCACTTTTATGGGAGAAATTGGTATGTTTATCTGCTATTTTGTGGATATATAGGAGAGATTTTATGGATTAGTTCTGTTCTGATATTAAAAAAGAAATGTGTCAATATTCAAGTGGAATCTGGCAATGATCAGGGATTTGTAAATGATAATTTGAAATTTTCACCCTGGTTTATTGAAAGTAGAAAACGGGATCTTCTTCGGTTGGAAGAATATCTGACTTTTTCAAATGTGGTTGGTGTAAATGGTGCATGGGGAACCGGGAAAACCTGTCTTTTGGAAGAGTTTGAACGGAGACATGAGAAAGAGATTTATCTTCTGCGGGTGGATGTTTTGACCTGCAACCTGGATGAAGTGGATTTGTTTCTGCTGCAGGAAATGGAACGGATTTTTCGAAAAGAGCGAATTTATCCGCACTATTCAAAAGAACTTCGCAGCATCATGACAGCGAATTCTGTACTTAAAGAATTTCTGCAATTTCTGGGAGAGTCAGGGGATATCAAGGCAAAAGTACTGGATTCGTATCGGGAAGATGTTGCAAAGTTGAAAAAAATAATTCTGATTGTGATTGAGGATCTGGATCGTATCCAGAATGTAGAACAAATAAAGAAATTACTTGATTTTACAGAGCGCTTGTCGGGAGGGCAGATCCGGATTGTATATGAATATGACAGCGAAAATCTGGCAGAGTGTGGACTGAGAAGATCGTATCTGGAGAAGTATATTCCATATGTGGTTAACCTGACGAATATATCATTTCAGGATGCAGTTCGTTATTATATGCCAGATAAGAAAGCATATTCAAAATATTATTTTTTAACAGCTTCGGTCTTTTTGGGAGCGTATGCAGAAGAAGTGTTTGGTTTTAATATGGAGATGTCCATTCGGTTGGATAATCCATCACTGCGAAAAGTAAAACATTTTTTACAAGAGAGTGAAGAGCAGCTTCAAAAACCGGAGTTTGGAACGGAAAAGAAACAAAATACAGTACTTGCGTTCTATTTTATGAAGCACTTTTTCCCGGATTTTTATGAAGGCCTGACTCTTTTTGGGAATTGTATAGATGAAATAAAATTTGAAGTACCGCAGACAAAGGAGCGATACAGTCTTCAGGAATTGATGAATCAGGTGCGGAAGAATCAGGAAGCAGATGGAAAGTCAGAAAGTGGTTTATCAGAAGATAAGGTAAGGGAACTGTTTTCTGCTCCAAATACACAGGAAAATCAGTGTGGTCTGATTTTGTTGAAACTTTTGGGATATAACATTCAGAGTATGGATGAGGCGTATCGTGATAGAACGAAGATGGATGAAGGCGAGGGAAAACGAGTAAACAGAGTATATGAATACCACTATATGCGTTCTGTAGAAGCATTGAAGCATGCGGAGAAAAATGATAAGGTCAGTGCTCTGATTCGGAACCTTCATGCCAATGGAAATCAGAAAGATACACAGGCAGAGCAGAGGGCGAAAGTGTTTGTATCTGAAGTATTAGAGCAGGAAGATCAGGTAGCGGGGTGGAAGCGGTTCAAACAGTCAGAAGAGGGCGTATTTCTTATGGGAATTGACGGATATGTAGAATTGGCAAAATCATTGCGCCTGTTATTAGAGGCTGAGGAATGGAAAAGTCGGGCGCAGGATATCTGGTATCGTTTTGTTGTGTTTTATAATAAAGGGCAAACACATCAGATTACTCCAGAATATATTGCAATGTGTAATTACATAGATGCCAGATCCTGTAAGGTGTTTCTTGAAATTATAAAGAATTTTAATGAAATGAAGATTATTGGGCGAATGCCGGAAGAGAAGATGTATCTGAATTTTTTAAAGAAGTACAGTCAGTATGCCTGGTATGTCGGCTTTTTGGATTATTATCAGGAATGGAAATTAGATACAAACGGAGAAAAGGATCTTCTTTTGGATTATTTGAAAGATATAGATCAGAGACTTCAGTTAAGCATGACTTTGGTTCCAGAATGTGACCATATCCGTGCAGATATGGAAGTGGTTCTGCGTTTCTTCAGGAAAAATCAGGAACTGGTGAAAACAGAGAAAATAGCGGAGTGGAAGGATTGGCTTCAGATAAAAATTAATACACATTCTCAGGAGGAATATGTGGACGAAGAAATGTATAAAAAGCTTGAGAAACTGGCAGAATCTGACATAAATCAGGAAGAGTTTGGACGGTATCTGGATCAGGCATATGTAGAAGAAAAGGTGTCTCTGCGGGAAGCAAAAATGTTGAATAAACAATTTTTTTCCAGATGTATTCCGAGAAATACAGGCAATTAGGAAACGGTATGGACTGGAAGAAATTTATAGTTATGTAACAAGTATTGTATCCTGCTGCAGCCGGTATGTTGATGTTCGGAGATGAATATAACATCGTAAGACATTTTCCAGTGGTAATTAAACCAGGCATCACTTTTTTCGTATCAAAGATATCTCTTGAGCGCGTCCCCAAGAAGCGTTACAATAATATTAATCAGAACTTCAAGAGGGGTGAAAACATGCTAGCAAATTTAACCACAGATGAAAAAGACGCAATCAAAATTCTCGATTACTGGTTCATCATGGAATTTTTAAACCAGCAGAGCCTGAAAAAATATAAGGAGAAAGAAACGAGTGCATTAACATATAAAAAACAGCTGCTGGAAGGCAGAAAGAAGCGCCCGAATAAGAAGGTAGAGGATTTTGTTTGGTTTAAGCCGGGAGATACGCTTCGGACCTTGGTGAGAGCGGAAGCAGAGGCCATGCGGCTTTCGGTATGGAGCGATTTTACAGTTTTTGTGGGCTGTATGAGGAAGGAAGTATGCATTCAGAACATAGCGCAGAATGTGGAATGGGCTGGCCAGGGGCCGGAAGAAAACTATGATGAGATAGCTCTTGCGTCATTAAAATTTTCGAAAGATGGCAGTTATATCGCGGATTCACTGTCGATATCTCCTTTGGCATGGGCCATGAAACGGTTATCCGGAGGTACGGCCAATGCCAGTCAGAAGCTGGCAGTGTCAGAGTATAACTCCGAGGTCAGAGAGCTGGAAGATCAGATCAGCAGATTATTCGAACCGATAGAAGAAGGGGATTCGGCATCGGAATCAAAGGAATCCTGTGCTGTCTCTGATACGGTTTCCTATGATGTGTTAAAACAGATAGAGAATATGGTTCTGGAAGCGCTTCATTTAGACATATCTGAGACGAGGGGATCATTTCTTACTGTTTATTTCAAATTGTATGCGTCAGAGAATGAAATCGAAGAAGAAGAGAATGAAATAGGTCTTCATATGGATTTTTATTCGGAAGATCTTGCAATGGCTGCGGATGGGATTCGGAATCACAGTTTTACAGAGGGTAAGAAAAAGCTTCTTCTTGATTATATTTTGGGCCTTTATCGTTACGGCATAGATTCTGAAAAGAAACCCCCTCGATTTGATGTTGTGAAACCGCAAAAGGAAGAGGAATTATATCAGTTTATGCGGGATACCCTTACGGCGAAAAGGGCACCATTGGGGAAATGGCCTTCCCGTTTTATGCCGGTTTTGATGCAGCAGATTGCTGTAAATCTGGCAACGGATGAGGATGCAAAGCTGCCGGTATTTTCCGTGAATGGCCCGCCTGGAACCGGAAAGACCACGCTGTTAAAAGAGATTATTGTCAGCAATATCATTGAGAAAGCAAGGCTTCTTGCAGAGTACGCGGATCCGGATGAGGCGTTTGATGACTATTCTTTTCAGCATGGCAATGGGCCGGGAAATTCCTATAATCAGTGGGTGAAAAAATATCACAGGCTGAAGAATAAGAAGATTTCCGGGTACAGTATTCTGGTGGCATCCAGCAACAATACTGCTGTAGAAAATATCACCAAAGAGCTGCCGCTTGAGGAAAAAATCATAGGGGATCTGGCTCAGTCAGAAAAGAAAGGCGGGCCGAATGATGCTGCCCTGGATGAACTGACAGGGTTATTTACTGTGTCTGAAAGCAGAGAAACGCTGCCGTTTAGACAGAAAATCTGGGAAGAATATACGAATGAAAAGGGCGAGAAAAAGGCGCGTTTAAAAGAAATTGTAATGGACGAGCCGGATATTTATTTTTCCAGATTTGCGACAGATCTTTTGAATGATGAGTTTGGAAAGCAGGAGAAACAGCAGGCCTTTGGGCTGATATCAGCCTCACTGGGTAAGAAAGCGAATATCGATAAAGTGGAAAAGAACGTCATTGTTCCACTTCTGGAAGTCATGAAGAGAAATGATGATGTAATAAAGAGAAAGAGAACATATCTCGCTGCGAGGGAACGGTTTTGTTCACAGCTTTCTTTCGTGTTAGATCTGCGAGCAAAATTGGATCAATTGTCCGATCAGGAGAAAGAATTTACCAATGTTTCAAAAAAGGCAGGGGAAAAGAAGCATCAGGCAGAAATTCAGCGGAAGAAACAAACTCAGCAGTTATCTGAACTTGACAGAACGGTTGCAAAACAGCAGGAAAACATAGGCCGGCTCAACGATGAAAAGAAGAAGCTTGAGACAAAAATCACCGGCATTCGTGCCGTTTGTGCGGACCTGGAGAATAAAATAGCATTACAGCGAGAAAATATTGCTGCTGCCAAGACAAGAATAGATACGCTGCAAAGGAGTGTCTCTTTGTTTGGAAAGCTTTTTAAATCATCCAGATATAAGGAAGCTCAGGAAGGCATCACACAGGCATCTGCAATGCAGGAGCAGTATTTGCTGCAGATGAATGAACTAAATCAGGAGCTGAATGATGAAAATGGGAAACTGCCTGCTTCTCAGGATGAGATAGACAGTCTGGAAACGAAAATTTACGAGAATGGCAGAAAACTGAAAGAATTTCAGGCGAAACGGGCAGCAATTGAGGCGGAGAGACAAAGATTAGAAACGGAGCTTGCTGCTGCGGACAGGAAAGTGAAAGAGCAGAAAAAACTTCTTGAGAAAGCAAAATTGAGTTATCAGAGCCGGGATTCTTATGAGCGTGGCTTTGTTTTGGACCGTCAGTTTATCAAAGATGTTTTGTCATCGGATATGGATGTCTCAACAAAGGCGCAGCTTAGAAATCCATGGATTTCAGAGCACTACAATCGGGAACGTGAAAAACTGTTTTTATATGCGCTTCAGATGACAAAGGAATTCATTCTTGGATCGAACAAGTGCCGGGATAATTTTAAGCATCTGGACTGCCTCTGGAGCGGAAGCTATGGCGATGCGGATCCGGTGAGGTTTGCAGATGATGACCTGCAGGCGTGTACGACTGCGGTCTATGAGACGCTGTTTTTACTTATCCCGGTTGTATCTTCTACATTTGCGTCTGTACAAAGATTATTAAAAAATGTCAAAGAGGATATCATTGGAACGCTGATTGTGGACGAGGCCGGACAGGCTTCTCCTCATATGGCGATTGGCGCGCTTTGCCGGGCCGGAAAAGCGGTAATTGTGGGGGATCCGAAGCAGGTGGAGCCTGTTGTTACGGATGACCAGGATGTACTGAAGCAGACGTATACAGAGGATATGTTTAAGCTCTATGCGGATAAGACAAACTCTGTTCAGCGTTTTGCGGATCTTATGAATCCATACGGAACTTATCTTGAGAATGACCAGGGAGCACAGGAGTGGGTAGGCTGTCCGCTGCTGGTGCACAGAAGATGTATTGCTCCGATGTATGATATTTCCAATGACATTTCTTATAACAATATTATGAAACAGCAGACCGCCCAGCCTAAGGCGGAGAAGCTGGCCACATTCATAGCCGCGCAGTCGCAGTGGATGAATATAAGCGGAAAAGAAGCGGGAAGAAAGAGACATTTTGTAAAGGAACAGGGCGATAAAGTGATCGAAATGCTGGAAGCCGCTTTTTCAAAGAATCCGTCTCCGGATCTGTTTATTATAAGCCCGTTTACAACTGTGGTATCGGGAATTAAGGATTATGTGAAGAAGTATGCAAAAGCTTGTCAGAACAACCACAGGGAGAGTGTTCTGCTGAAGTATGAGCCGTCACTTTCTGGCTGGCTGGACAAAAATGTGGGAACGGTACACCGGTTTCAGGGAAAAGAGGCTGCGGAGGTCATATTTCTGCTTGGCTGCGATACGTCATCGAATGCCGGGCCGGCAATCCGGTGGGTCAACAACAACATTGTAAATGTTGCTGCAACACGGGCAAAATACAGATTCTATGTGATCGGAGACATTCAGGCATGGAAGCAGTCCAAATGCGTCAGCAGGGCGAAAGAGATTATAGACACCTATGCGTTTGAAGACCTGGATCGCGAATTACAGAAAGCGCAGCCGGATCAGGAAAAACTGAAGCATTTATGCCTGCAGATTCCGGGCGGAACAACATTTCCTGTTCAGCATGAGCAGGGCGAAAGCGAAGAAGAGGAAGAATATATCCCGTCAACGGAGGAAGTGATTGGCGAATTAAGCAGAAGCAGTGTCATGTCGAGAAAGCTGACGCAAGAGGAGCTGTCCAGATTTGGTTTCAGCAGTATGGAAGAGATTTCGAAATTCGGACCGAAAATACAGTCGAATCTTATCTGGGGTATGAAACTGTACCTGCTTTTGGAGCGTGCCTACAAGCAGACAAATGCGGAAATCGATGCATCCTGCTGCGGAATCCTGTTTTGTAAGGCAATTGAGGCGCGGATGCAGGAATGCTTTGCGGACGCGTTAAAGCATTATTTCCCGGATTATCAAATGCGGGCAATGCGGACTGCCGGTTCTCCGGATCAGCGCATCCGGTATCTGAAAGATGCCAGCCCGGAGGAATTTACGCTTGGCTGGTATCCGACCTTCATTAAGTATAAGAAAAATAATCTCGGCAGCATTATGGCACAGCTTGGCTATACGGCGTATGACAGACAGTGGTGGGATGATTTCCGGGCGAAATTATTCGAATGCAAAAACCGGCGAAACGACTGCTGTCACACAAAATTGTTCCGGTGGGAAAATCTTGAAACTTTGCTGGAAACCATATTCGCAGCATCGGAGTCAGAACATCATAACCGGATTGAGGGGTTGATCTATGAGAGTAAGGTTGGATTGTTGATGAAGGAGGGGGAGCGGTAGGAGTAAATGATATATAGATACAAATTTGCAATTGTACATAAAACATATTCGTTTTATAATAAACATATTATTTCATTCGGGGGATAAGAAATGGCTGGCAGCGGCAATAATACCAGAAATCCACAAAATGCAAACGACAATTATCCGGCGGCAGCATTACGGCATTTTCATGATGCGGAGATTCTGAGAGACGCAGATGCGTATGAAAATGCTCTGTGTCATTATGCATTCTCAGTAGAATGTGCGCAGAAGGCATTGTTATACTGGAAATATCAGCTGAGGCCATCTGCGCATGGCATAGATAAAGACTGGACACAGGTTTCGTCTCTTCTGAATGCCTGGGCCGCTATAGATAGCGGACTTGCTTCTGCTATGCCAACGGGGATAATGCCGCCAAAACTCTATAAGGATCATCCATCAAGACGATATCAGCGGTGCTTTCCTGTTACGGAGCAGGAGATGGCTGATTGCCAGGCATTTGCCCAGAGTATGGAGCAGGTGATTATGAATATGCTAATAGATGGGCTTATAACAATATGAGGCAGGAGGGCGAATAGTTGGTCAGTTTTGAGAATGCATTGGATACAGCAAAGAGCAGGATCGCGAGATGGAATGATTTTGCCGGACTGGATGAAGTAAATCTTGTGCGGGATGCAAAGGGAATGATTTCTGTTTATTTGGTACCGCAGAATCATTATACAGTGGCAGAAAACAGTGTGGATGTGTTGAAAAATGATCTGACGATAGATATGGGTGGATTCTTTTCAGACACGATATTTGTAAAAGGCGCAGAGGACTGGACGAAGGATTTATTTGATAAGATTTACGAACTGCGTGTGGAGGATCAAAATCCACCATCTGGGGCAAATGTGTCTGTAAAGTGGTATGTGGTAGAACGTGGAATTGCAAAGAAAGCATGGATTCAATGCTGTCAGAAGGAAGAGGCAGCGTGGCCTTATAGAGACACACAGCCAGAAGCTTTAGAAGTGTTGCCTAAGATTGTAACCTTTTTCTCTTACAAAGGTGGCATGGGAAGAACAACAGCGTTAACGGCAGTTGCATTGGAATTGCTGAGACGAAAGAAAAATGTCTTAATGATTGATACGGACCTGGAAGCACCGGGATTATCAACATTCTTTTTCCCGGTTGATGATACAGGCTATATTAGAAAAGGAACGGTAGATTATCTGCAGGAAAAGGGGATGAATCCGAATACTCCGGTGAATATGTCAGACTATATTATCCCCCTGACCAGTCCTGCTTACATGGAGAGTGATATGGGAAACCTGTATTTGGTAAGCGGAGGAAAGTTGAACGATGAGTTTTTGCTGAAGCTTGCCAGAATAGACAGTCAGGAATTAGTTGGAGAAAATTTAAAAAAGAATTTAGTTCAGCTTTTGAAAGATTGTTGTGAAGCTTTGAAGAATAGCGGTGGAATTGATTATATTCTGATCGATTCCAGAGCAGGCTTTCATGATATGGCCGGAGTGGTTACAGCACAGATTCCTCATGGGGTTGTACTTTTTGGAAAAGACAGTTTCCAGTCATGGTTCGGAATTCAGCAGGCGGTACGAACCATTGCAGCTAGCCAGGCTGATAAACCGTTTGCCATTATGGTTGACAGTGCCTGTGGAGTGAATGGAATCGTGTCGGAGGAAGAAAAAGAACGCTTCCGGAAAAAATCGTATGAAGTATTTTGCTCAGATTATTATGACAACGATATGCAGCCAGGAATCCGGGCCAGCCGAGAAGCCCACGATCCGGTGTTTGTTCGGTATACACCAGCTTTGTCGGGGGATATTCCATTATATGATGAGAACAGGGTGGAAGATTTGAAAACTCAGTTGTCTGATCGGCCTTATCGGGAGATCGCAGAACGGATCATGGAACGGTTTGGGGAAACTCAGGAAGGAGATGCGGAAAACAGTGGACAAGACAGTTTTGCTTGAAACTTTTGAGCAGCTTGGAGGAACAACTGAATATGAGATGGAGGATATCCGCAGTTTCCTACAGGTAAAGCAGTATCAGGAATTACAGGATCCTACAAAGTTTCTGATCGTAGGCGGGCGTGGTGCGGGAAAGACCCGAGTGTTTAAGACATTGGTAGGTGAGGATGGATTCCGTCGTGTAATCGGAGATGGAATTTATTTTAACAGGCCGAATTATGAAAATACGGATGTTTTGGTGGGGTATTCGAAAGAAGATAACAGTTTGCCAAATCAGAATGTTTTGGGAACTTTTCAGGAAGATAAGGATACAATGGCATTTTGGGTGGGGGCTATTGTATTGAAGCTGTTAGCCTTTTTTGCGAATGATACGGAAGTTTGCACTGTGGCAGAAGAGTTTTTTTCGCAGCAGGAATTAGAACTGTTTGAAAAGAAAACCATATTAAAATCACCAGGCAAATGGCTCTCGCTTTATCAGGAACATCCGGAAGACTGGGAAAATTTTCTGGATGAGGTGGATGAAATTCTTGCGCGGAGAGATCGTTGGCTAATTATGGCATATGATCAGATTGACCGGATCAGTCCAGACCATGACATTATGTATTCTTATATCCGTACATTGATTATGTACTGGTTTTCAGTCAGCACGCGTTGGCGCAGGCTGAAATGCAAGATCTTTATCCGTACAGATTTGCGGAATTCAGAAAGCCTGCAGTTTCCGGATGCATCAAAACTGGGAAGCCGTCAGATTGATTTAAGCTGGAATACGCTTTCTTTGTACCGTCTTCTGATTCGCCGTCTCGCCAATGCAAAAACGGAGGAGCAGACGCGGGAAATGATAGAATATATGTCGGCAGTTCCGGGACTTGTTCAGGAGGATTCTTCGGTTGGTTATCTTCCAACGGAAAAGGAAGAAATTATCAAAAAATTTATTGTCTATTTGATAGGGCGTTATATGGGAACATCCCCGAAAAAGGGAGACAGTTATTCCTGGGTGCCGAACCATCTGCAGGATGCTAATGGAGACCTGGCACCGAGATCTTTTTTGAAGTGCTATGCCTGTGCCGCTAAGGTGATGCTGCAGAATCCTAAGATGCAGTCAACAACCGCTTTATTGACGGCATCATCCATTCAGGGAGCAGTTCAGGAAGTGTCAGCAGATCGTGTGGCTGAATTGAAAGAAGATTTTCCATGGCTGGAAAATTTGAAAACAGTTCTGGAAGGCGAAACATTGCTGATGTCAGGGACAGATTTCAGAAAGAAGATGAAACGACTTCTCGATATGGATACGAAAGTGAAACCTCCTGTCGGAACAGTTGAAGAATTAATGAATTTACTAATGTCTTTGGGAATCATCCAGAAAAACACGGATGAAAGAATCAATATGCCGGAAATTTATCTGCATGGATTTGGCTTGCGCCGAAGAGGTGGATTGCGGAGACCGAAATAGGAACAGGTGAAGAAAAAGTGAGCGCAACGCGTGAACCAATGTCAGTAAGTTAAGCAACACAAGCAGGAGCAACGCCGAATGCATGACTGGATGTTTGCGATTGCAGTAAAAAAGATCAGCGAAGTACCGGAAAAAACAGAACCTCGCGTAATCAAATCGAAGGGTGACATTCAGCAATATCCATATTGAGATGAAAAGAAAAAATTACTGCGCCGTTGATTGAATCGCGGTACCTGAGCGCGGAAAACGCGGACAGGTATCGCTCAATCATGCGGCTTTTTTATTTGCATTATGAGAAAATGCGTTACTGGCTTTATCAGGAAGAAATTTTTGAGGAACTGAAGGCAGAGCCGTATTTTTTTGATTACACGATGGAGCAGTGCAGGCAGGACTTAAATGCCCTGGTGGGGTGGAAGAATTTATCTACGCTGCAGGATACCAGAAATGTGAAAAGTATTGAGGCGTTTAAGAACAAAAATTTCCGCTATCAGATGACGGAGTATTCGGTAGAGATTGAGCGCATGGTGACCAGGCTGGAGAACCTGTTTGTGGAGCGGGCTTTGGCGGACAGCCGATTTGCGGCTCTTTCCTGGGATGAGATTTTATGCGCGTATTTTGGCGGCCCCCTGATCGGGAAAAAAGAACAGCGAGAGAAAGAAGTGTTATGGACTGAAGAAGCAGCCATCTTATTCGGATACGGAATGGAAAGCGCGGATTTTGTATCGTGCCGGTATTTTGAAAGATGACCTGTCCAACACGGTATTAATTTATGGAATCCAGGCATTTTTACAGGATGGGACAAGACATAGCGGAATCGATGGATTTTACCGGATGCGGGAGCCGCTGCAGTGTACGCTTCAGATGCTGTATCGTCTGGATCGGGTTTGCGGCGGGGAAGATGTATATGTGGTAGAGAACCCTGCAGTATTTGCGGTGCTTGTCAGCCGTTATCCGGAAAAAGCCTTTGTCTGTACCAATGGACAGCTCAGATTGTCGGTCTTGATTCTTCTCGACCTTCTGAGCCGGGAGAGCAGGCTGCATTATGCCGGGGATTTTGATCCGGAGGGACTTGGCATAGCCCAGAGACTGAAAGACCGGTATGGCAGCAGGCTGGAATTATGGGAATACAAGCCGGAATACTACCTCCGGGCCAGATCAGCGGAAAACCTCCCGGAAGGAATGATTTCGCCGGAACGCATGAAAAAGCTGGATAAGCTGAGAGACGCGGAACTGGTGAAAAGTGGGATTGAAAGTCTGGAAAGAAGAAATGGAGTCGGATGGAGTAGGATTTTATAGGACAGATTTTGATAAAATCCCATCAATCTATATGGCAAAAACCGCCATTTAATGCCCTTGCCTCCATTGTTTCTTTGTGCGAACTTCCGAATCTTTCAAATACGTTTTACAAACATATTTCCCTTTAGTATAATGAGTTCGTTTTATTAATAAGGTACGTGATTTTCATTTGGGGAGAATAAGGACACAGTATGAGAAATGCGTTAATTTTTGATGATAATAAAATTTTGGCAGAGCTTGTGCAGATGAAGGTGGAGGCCCTGTTTAGAAAGTACGATCTGGAATTTGAAGTGGACCGTATGAGCAGACTGAGTCAGCTGGAGGCATGTGATAAAACGTATCAGCTTGCATTCATGGACATTGTGCTGCCGGAGCAGGACGGAATTGATATTACAAGACAGTGGAAGAATTCCGGACGCTTTGAGGAAGTGGTTTTTGTATCCGCGTATGATGACAAGGTGTTTGCTTCTTTTGACACCAATCCGCTGTATTTTGTAAGAAAAACGAATCTGGATGAAGATCTGGAGCAGGCAATTATTTCCTATAAAAGAAAGATTTCCGCAACGCAGGTGATTGTGCCGGAGGGCGCGAAATACCATGTGTGGGATGTGAACGAGATTATGTATCTCGTCAGCCGGAACCATTACATTGACGTGTATATGGCGAATGGCAACAAGCCTCTGATCCGCGGCAAGATGGATGACATCGAGAAGATTCTGCAGGATTACAATTTTGTGCGGGTTCAGGTCAGCTATCTGGTCAATCTGAAATATGTAGATGCGGTTAAGAGTCAGATGATTCGCTTAAAGAATGGCGAGACATTCCGCATCAGCCCGAAATACCGCGAGAAAGTGGCGTCCCGTATGGAGGCCGGCTGGTAGAAGGCTTTGCCGGGTAAGTCCGGAAAGTAAAAATTGGTCATTGGCTGTTCTGAAACAGGTATTATCCGTTTCTGGACACCGGCAAAAGGTGACAAATAACAGGAAAAGTTGACAGTGAGGTGTCTCTTTTCGGAAAACTACAGTAAAATAAAGGCATTACATTACAAAAAGACAGTCTGAAAAGAGCTGTCTTTTTCCGTTCATGGAAACAGCGCTCTTTTTGGCAGATTAGGGGGGATGACAATGCCGGTACTGAAGGACAGACATGTTGTGATCAGCCGTGCGAGAAATGGCCGTGAGATTTATGATACAGTGTGTGAGTGGCTGAATACAACAAATTATTTTAAGTGGACCGATGATTCGGTGAGTTACAACAATGAGCTGGAAGAACTGGACCGAAAACGCCGGATGCTTCTCCTGCGCCGCAAGATTTCGGAGTGTGGCTGTGTGGTACTTTTTGCGGAGATGTATGGGAATTATAAAGAGTGGATTGATCTGGCAATCGACATTGCCAACGAAATGCACAAGCCACTGATTGGTGTCCGGGACTGGGATGCTTCTCCTGTGCCGAAGCGGATGCAGATTAACTGCCGGGTAACGGTAAAATGTGAGCGCAACGCCATTGTAGCCGCGATTCAGGAGTATTGTCTGTAAAAGCTGCGCTTCACAGGCAGAAATTTTCTTGCGTTCTTTCCGCCTTCTCCGTATAATGAAAGTATTTGAAATGTTGTAACTGGGAAGAGGAGGGAGTCTGGATGGAGAAGAAACGGGATATGGCCTGGAAGGTGTTGAACCGGAAAATTGTGTTTCAGGATACCTGGGTGCAGCTGGAGGCATCAAGCTGCGAACTGCCGGCCGGGCGGATTATTGAGCCTTTCTATATTCACCGGGATCCGAATTTTGCGGTTGTAGTTGCGGTGACAAAGGATCAACGTCTGGTGCTGGTGCGCCAGTACCGTCATGGCGCGGAGAAGGTGCTTGTGGAGCTGCCGGCCGGCGCGATTGAAAAAGAGGAGGATCCTCAGGCAGCAGCCGCGCGGGAACTTCTGGAGGAGACCGGGTACAGGGCCGGAAAGCTGGAGTTTCTGATGAAGACAGCGCCGAACGCAGCCAATTCTACAGCGTATGCTTACTGCTATCTGGCAACGGATGCAGAGTGGGCGGCGAAGCAGCATCTGGATGAGATGGAAGATGTGACGGTGGAGTTCATGGATTTAAAGGATGTGCGAAAGGCATTGCGGGATGGCGTGTTTGAACAGGCTGTGCATGTGGCGGCCCTATACGCGGCGTTAGATATTCTGGACGGGAGGAATGACGGATGAATCTCTCAAAAGAAGATCAGGAATTTGTGAAAACCTACGATGATTCCAAATACGCGAAGCCGTCTGTGACAGCAGATATGGTCATTTTTGCCCATAGCAGTGAAGAGGAACATCTGGAGGTGCTTCTGATTCAGCGCGGCCGGCCGCCGTTTCGCGGTCAGTATGCGCTGCCGGGCGGCTTTGTAAACCCGGATGAGTCGGTGGATGATGCGGCCGCGCGGGAACTGAAAGAGGAGGCGGGCGTGGACTGCGGATGCCTGGAGCAGCTGCGCACGTTCAGTACACCGGGGCGGGATCCGCGGCGCTGGGTGATTACCTGCGCGTATCTGGCACTGGTTGAGAAGTCGGAGATTACTGTAAAAGCGGGAGATGACGCAAAGGCAGCGGAGTGGTTTTCTGTAAAGCTGGAGCAGCTGCCGGATGCGAGTGGACCGGGCGAGAAGGCCGGGAATAGAAGAAAAGAAGAACTGCAGCAGGTTCACCGCTGGGGACTGGAACTTTGTGGGAAACAGGAAACAATTCGCATTCCGTTTCGTTCGGAATGGCTGTCAGGGCAGCTGGAACCGCGGCTGTATCTGGAAACGGAAGAGAACGGGCTTGCCTTTGATCATGGTCTGATTCTGGCATACGCAGCAATGAGGCTTTCCAGTATAATCCACGATAATCATGAAGGACTGGCGGTTGTCTGAATGGACTGGTCAGGTCTGAACTGGCCGATTCGGCTGACCTGATTCATTGCCATGCCGCCAGAACATCGGCGCCAGAACCCGGATCAGTGCGGCGCCGCTGCTGTCAATCAGTACATCGGAAAAGCGTCCGGCGCGGCCGGTCACAAACAGCTGATGGAATTCGTCGGTGCAGGCATAGAAAAAGGTCAGCGCAAGGGCGGCTCTCAGCAGCTGCTTTCCGCGCAGCCCCCAGGCGCGCAGGCCGAAGATTAAGGACAGGCAGAATACGGTGTATTCGGTGATGTGGGCGCATTTACGGACCGGCATGCTTAAAAATGCGCAGACAGCGGGAACATCAACAGACTGCAGTTCCAGCAGATGAAGCCTGTCGGCAATGGCCAGGAGCAGCCGGGTGACGCCGTCGCTTGTCGCGGTGGACTGGACTGCGGGCTGGCTGGAAAAATAAAAAATGGCAATAGCAATGGCGATGGCAGGTACCATCGCCATAATTTTTTTCAGTGTTTTCATAAATTACCGCATGGCTTCCGAGATTTCTTTCCACAGTTCAATATCTTCGGAACTGAGGCGCATATTGGTGACGAGTTCCTGGCCGTCCGGGGAGGTGACTTTGAATTCAAAAATGGTGCCTTCCTGGATGCCTTTTCTGACGATTGCGTTTAAAAAGAGGGGAAATTTCGGATGGTGTGCCGCAAAGCGGGACCAGGCATTTTTCATTTTCATTAATTTCATCGGATTGATCATGGTGTCTCACTTTCTTATATCAAAAATTTTTTTATCAGCCGGTGTCTTTTTTGCCGCTCTTTGGAGCGACAAACTGCATGTTGTTGTTCACACGTTGTGCAAACAGCAACATTCCAAGTATATCCCAAATTTGCTTCCGTGAAAAGTAATACTTGTAAATTCACGGCAAAATATGTATCATAGGATTATTGTTTCTGCCTCGTTCAGGTGACAAATGATGAAATGTAACTGTTCAGTAGGTCTGCGCATTCACTGCGCTGACCGTATGAAAACATGGGCTTGCAGGCAAAAATCCCATTGCCGAAGGCAATTTTCAATGGATTTTTGCCCGTAACTGTGAGGGTACTGAACAGTTACGATGAAATTTATCAACAACGGGAATCTGAAGAAATCAAGGTGGAACTATGCAGAAAAATGTGCGGAAAGGCACAGCAGAAACAGAGGATAAGGACATGGGAATGTTTTCACGGAAAGATCTGATCCGTCTGTTTGCCCCGCTTCTGGTGGAGCAGCTTCTGGCTGTTTTGGTGGGCATGGCAGATGTGGTGATGGTAGCGGCTGTTGGCGAGACGGCGGTTTCCGGCGTGGCACTGGTGGATTCCATCAGTGTGCTGGTAATTCAGGTGCTTTCGGCTATGGCAACGGGCGGCGCGGTGGTCTGTTCGCAATATATAGGAAAGAAAAAGCCGGATCAGGCGTGCCGGGCGGCCGGGCAGCTGGTGCTGATCACGGCGGCGCTCTCGCTTTTCATCGCGGCGGTGGCATTTATCGGAAACCGGCATTTGCTGCGGCTGATTTTCGGTTCGGTGGAAACGGCGGTTATGGACAACGCGCAGACATACTTCTGGTTCACCGCTATGTCGTATCCATTTCTGGCGCTTTACAATTCCGGGGCGGCACTGTTTCGGTCCATGGGAAATTCCAAGGTGTCCATGAAGGTTTCTCTGGCAATGAATGCCATCAATGTGGCGGGCAACGCGCTTTGCGTGTTCGGGCTTCATATGGGAGTGGAAGGCGTGGCAATTCCTACCCTGGTCTCACGTCTGTTTGCGGCAGTGGTCATGGTGTTCCTGGTGCGGAATCCGAAAAACAGCATTCGGGTGGACCGTCTGGGGCAGATGATTCCACAGCCGGATATGATCAAAAAGATTCTGGCGGTGGGAATCCCGAGCGGTCTGGAAAATGGCATGTTCCAGTTTGGAAAAATCGCGCTGCAGAGTCTGGTTTCGACGCTTGGCACGGCATCCATTGCAGGCTACGCGGTGGCCACCAACCTGGTGACGTTTCAGTATCTGCCGGGAGTGGCGCTGGGACTGGGGCTTATCACCATTGTGGGCCAGTGTGTGGGCGCGGGCGAACCGGAACAGGCAAAGTCCTACACGAGAAAGGTCATTGCGGTCAACTACGGACTGTTACTTATCATCTGTACCTGCATGGCGGTGTTCCGGAGCCGGGTGGTGGGAATTTACAACCTCTCACCGGAGGCGTCGGTGCTGGCACAGAAACTTCTGCTGGCACATTCCTGCGGTATGGTACTCTGGCCGCTGGCTTTCGCACTGCCGAATACGCTGCGTGCAGGACTGGACGCGAAGTTTACCATGATGGTTTCGGTATTTTCCATGTGGGTGTTCCGCATCGGACTGGGCTATGTATTTGTCAGGGGACTTCACATGAGCGTGCTGGGAATCTGGTACGCCATGTTTGTGGACTGGATCTTCCGCCTGGTGGTCTTTGTATGGCGGTTTAAAGGATTTACAGCGCGGGTGCACCAGGTGTGAGAAGACTACAGTTGCACAGCGTGTAAGCAGTAACGAGAAGGAGGGGCGGAGTATGAAACGGGCATGTGGTATGCTGCTTCCGGTGGCGAGTCTGCCGTCGGAGTATGGAATCGGAGCATTTTCAAAAGAGGCTTATGCCTTTGTGGACCAGCTGGCTGCGGCGGGGCAGCGGTACTGGCAGATTTTGCCGCTTGGTCCTACCGGTTATGGGGATTCCCCGTATCAGGCGTTCAGCGCGTTTGCGGGAAATCCGTATTTTATCGATCTGGAAACGCTGATCGCGAAGGGACTTTTGACGAAGGCGGAATGTGACGCGGCGGACCTGGGAGAGAACCCGCAGGATATTGACTATGCGAAACAGTATTTCCACCGTTTTCCGCTGCTGAAAAAGGCATTTGGAGTATGGAAAAACCAGCAGCAGGAGAAGGGGCGCAGCGAGAAAAAGCTGCAGGAATTTTTTGCGGATGCGCTCACGGAGGATACCCGGGAATACTGCTTTTACATGGCGGTCAAGAATCACTTTGACGGGAAGAGCTTTCTTCTGTGGGACGAAGAGATCCGCACCAGAAAGCCGGATGCGCTGAAGCGGTACCGGGAGATCTGCCGGGATGAGATTTTCTTTTATGAATTTTTGCAGTATGAATTTCAGGAGCAGTGGGCGAAGTTAAAACGTTACGCGAATGAGCATGGCGTGAAGATTATTGGGGATATCCCGATTTATGTGGCCATGGACAGCGCGGACAGCTGGGCGCATCCGGAGCTGTTCCAGTTTGACGCAGATGGCCAGCCGGAGGCGGTAGCCGGGTGTCCGCCGGATGCGTTTTCGGCTACGGGCCAGCTGTGGGGCAATCCGCTCTACCGCTGGGAGCGCCATAAGGAGAACGGCTATGCCTGGTGGCTTGCGCGGATGGAGTACAGCTTCCGTCTGTATGATGTGGTGCGGGTGGATCATTTCCGCGGATTTGATGCCTACTATTCGATTCCGGCAAAAGACAAAACCGCGGAGTTTGGCCACTGGGAGAAGGGGCCGGGCTATGGCCTCTTTAAGGCAATGAAGAAGCGGTTTGGCAAGCTTCCGATCATTGCGGAGGATCTTGGTTTCCTGACTCCTTCTGTGCTGGCGCTGGTGAAGAAGACCGGCTTCCCGGGCATGAAGGTACTGGAGTTTGCGTTTGACGATGAGGGTGCCAGCAGCTATCTGCCGCACCGGTATCCGAAAAACTGTGTGGTTTACACGGGAACCCATGACAATATGACGCTGCAGGGATGGTATCACAGTCTTTCTCCGGCGTCAAAGGCATTTGCGCTGCGGTATCTGGGAAATGCGTATACACCGGAGGGAGAGATCCATTGGGATTACATCCGCCTGGCGCTGGCCAGTGTGGCGAAGCTGGCGGTGATTCCGGTGCAGGATTATCTGGGCCTGGGAAACTGGGCGCGCACAAATGAGCCGTCTACTCTGGGGAAAAACTGGCGTTGGCGTATGAAGAAAGATGATATGACGCCGGAGCTGGTCGCAAAGTGCCGGGAGATGGCGGAGACTTACGGACGGGCAAAGAAGGTCCAGGCCGATGCGCCGGAAAAGGATCAGGCAGATCAAGGAGTGCGAAGCAGCAAGTGATATCCGCGGAGCGTGGCACGGAGTACACAAAAAAGAAAACGCACGGGTTACAGAGATGATGCTGTAACCTGTGCGTTTTTCGTTTGAAAAATAAGGGTTCCATGATTACGGAAAGACTACGGAACGGAAACCTGTGTAGCAGCTGCGGCCTGAGCGCTTGTGCCCGCTGCGGCACTGTCATGTTCCTCCGGGTCGACTGCGCCGCCCTCCAGGGTTTCTACGCTGCCCTCTTTGTGGGAGGTGAAAGTACCCTGTACCTCGTTGTCGGCCTTGTCGCGGGCGTAAACATGAAGTCCGGCCGGGTCCATCTCGAAGGAGAGGGTGTTGCTGGCGCGGTCCACGCTGGTGGGCTCTACGCGTTCTCCGGCAGAATCCAGAGCGTAGACGGAATCAAAATTGATGCCGGACTGGCTGTCGGATAAGGTGATGGTAACGACACCGTCCTGAATATCGGTGCTGGAAAATTCCGGCGGATTGTCATCTAACACGTTCACGTGCTCGAAGACAGTGGCCGGCATGCCGTTTAAGTTTACCACGGAAGACTCGATGGAGCCGTTTTTGTAAACGGTGGCTGTGTATGTACGGTGCTTGCCTTTTTCCAGTTCCAGCGGTTCGCCATCTAATGTCATGCTGACGGATTTGGTCGGGAAAAATGACTTTACGGTCAGGACGACATGGGTGGAAAGGTAGTCGTTGGTGTCTTCTACCACAACGTTCAGCTTTGGCTTCGCGGTGAGACAGACAAATAAGATGCTGTTAAATACAAGGAACGGGAGCACATAAAATAAGAGGATGTGCGGCCATTCACTTTGTTTTTTCCTGCGGTACCGGTGATCCCGGCGGGACGCAGATGACTGATTCTGTTCCATAAAAAACTCCTTTTATCGCAAGGCAAAATGCCCGATGATCTGTCCATTAGCATAACAGAAAAACCACGGATTTACAAGACAACTTTTCTTACGATTCCATGAGTTAGCCCCTTTCGGGAAGCCTGGGAGTATGGTAGAATGAAAGTAACTGTGAGGGTACTGAACAGTTACGAATGAAAATATCAGGTGGTTTGGTGACTGTGAAGATGGAACGGTTCCATGGTTTGGGAACGCGGATTGCAGAAGAGGAGATGCTGCTGAAGGGTGTTTTCCGGGTGGAAAATAACAGGTCAGCGGTAAAACGGCATATGAATGAGGATAGACAGATGATTCAGAAAGCGGCGGTATTTGCGGCAAAGGCCCATGAGGGCATGATGCGGAAGGGGAGCAGGATTCCTTATATCTATCATCCAATGGAAGTGGCGCTCATTGTGGCGCAGATGACCGATGATCCGGAGGTCATTGCCGCGGCGTATCTTCACGATGTTCTGGAGGATACCAGTGTGACGCCGGAAGAACTGGAAGAGGCGTTTGGGAGCCGGGTGCTGTCGTTTGTGAAGGCCGAGAGTGAGGACAAGTCCCGTACCTGGCGGGAGCGCAAGGCCAGCACGATTGCCCATTTAAAGCAGGCACCGTGGGAGGTGAAGCTGCTCACGCTGGGGGACAAGCTCAGCAATATGCGCAGCACGGCCCGCGATTATATGGTGATCGGGGATGAGATCTGGCAGCGCTTCAACGAAAAGCACCGGGAATGCCACCAGTGGTATCTGGAGGGAATTATGGATGGCCTGCAGGAACTGCGGGATCTGCCGCCATTTCAGGAACTGGAGCGGCTGTATCATCTGGTATATGAATCATAGAGCTGAAGCATTGGCAAAATCAGACACCGTTCTGGATAACGCATAAGCGGTGTCGATTTTTGCGGCAGAGAGAACAATAACCGGGCCGGAATGCGCTTGACGCGTGTTCCGGCCCGAAGTAAAATGGGCGTAAGAAATGCGGTGTGAACAGTCAGCAGACACACCGTTCCGCACGGTTCGCCGGTTTCGGCATGTGCAGACAGGCCTGCCTCGTTCGCGGCAGGAATTCCGGTATCAAAATGAGGTTACAGTTGTGTCATAAGGGAAGAGGCAGCAGCTTAAGGTTTCAGGGGGATTTGGGTGACAAAAGAAAAAGCAAAGGGAATACAGACTGCGCTCTGGGCGGCGCTGGTGCTGGTGCAGATGAGCGTAGTCGGCGCGCTTGAGGTGCGCGCGGAAACCGTACGGCGGGAAGTGACATACGAAGCAGTAGAGGGAGAGGCGGCGCTTCCGGATGAGATTACGGTTTCGGTGCTGGCCGGGAATGATGAGGAACTGGTGCGGTGCCGGGCGGTGGAGCAGGTGGAAGAAGATGCTTACTGGCGGGATGATTTTTCCTTTCCCATCACGTTTTATGAGTATGGGGCCGGGGAATACCAGCTTGGTGAGATGATCGTAGGGGGAGCAGAGCTGACAGATTTTACGCAGCTGACAAAGCTGGCGCAGCAGTATGGAACAGAATTGCTCCGTAGCATGGGACTCTCCGAAGAAGAATATGAAGTAGAAGAGATTGTCTGGGCAGGAATGCCCTATGAAAATGAGGATAGCATTGTGTGCCGGGATGCGGTGGCCCGCGGAAACCGGCTGCTGCGGGATTATCAGGTCGTGTATGAAGGGGTTGTGGAGCCGGAGCGCTGGAAGGAACTGAAGCGGGGCGGCGCGCCGGGAGAACTGGATGAGGCTCAGATGCAGGAAGAGCCTGCCTGGGAGGAAGCGGAGGAGACAGCCGGGGCAAAGGCGGAAACGGAGGCAGCGCGGCCGGAAGAGGCGGAGAAGCAGCCGGAAGTAAAAAAGTCCGGGCTGCAGGAATTTCTGGAAAAGGTGACCAGAATCCTGCTGATTGCGGTGGGAATCGGAGCCATCTTCTTTTTTGGCGGACTTCTGGTGCTGGCGCTGCTTTGGATTTACCGGAAGCTGCGGGAGTGGCATGCGCGGAGACGGTAAAAGAAAGGCTGGCAGCAGGCAGGAACATGGGGTTCGCATAGGAAACGGCAAATAAGTACTGAATGACCGGGCTTTTGCATATGATAGAGCAGAATGGTTTCGGGCATGGGGGGAACGCGCGGAACCTGAAAATTTCCGGGAGCGCGGTGGCAGAATGAAAACATGGTATCAGATGACGGCAGAGGAAACCCTGCGCGGGATGGAGAGCAGTCACGGCGGACTTTCGTCTGGTCAGGCCAGGATGCGGTGTGGCCAGTTTGGGGAAAATGTGCTGCAGGAACATGCCGGAAAAAAGCTCTGGCAGGTGTTTCTGGAACAGTTTCAGGATCTTCTGGTGCTGATTTTGATTGCGGCGGCTGCCATTTCCGTTCTTTCCGGCAGCGGGGAGAGTGCGGCTGTTATTTTTGCGGTAATCACCATGAATGCGGTATTGGGAACGATTCAGCATGAGAAGGCAAGAAAGTCTCTGGAAAGCCTGAAGAAACTGTCCGCGCCGGCCGCGCAGGTGCTGCGGGATGGAAAAAGTCAGGAAATTCCGGCGGCGAAGGTAGTGCCGGGAGATATTGTGCTGCTGGATGCGGGGAGTCTGGTGGCGGCAGATGGCCGTCTGCTGGAATGCTACAATCTGCAGGTGAATGAAAGCTCGCTGACCGGAGAATCGCTTCCGGTGGAAAAACGGGCGGGAGTGATTGGCACCGGACCGAGGAACCGTGCGGTTGGAGAAAACAGGACGGAAAAGGCTGGCATGGAAATTGCAAAAATGGCGGGGAGAAAGCCTCGGGAACGAGATGGCGTGGCAGGAGGGGAAGAACCGGCAGGAATTCCGTTGGGGGACCAGTACAACATGGTCTTTGCCGGTTCACTGGTGACGGGCGGCCGCGGTGTGTTTGTGGTGACGGCCACCGGCATGGAGACGGAACTTGGAAAGATTGCCCGGCTTATGAACACGGCAAAGGAGAAGAAAACGCCGCTGCAGGTGAGCCTGGATCAGTTCAGCACGCATCTGGCGGCACTGATTCTTGGAATCTGCGCGCTGGTCTTCGGGCTGAGCCTGTACCGGGGAACCGGCATTCTGGAATCTCTGATGTTTGCGGTGGCGCTGGCGGTGGCGGCCATTCCGGAGGCGCTTGGCTCCATTGTGACCATTGTGCAGGCCATGGGAACGCAGCAGATGGCTCGGGAACACGCCATCATCAAGGATCTGAAAGCGGTGGAGAGCCTGGGCTGCGTGTCGGTGATCTGCTCCGATAAGACCGGAACCCTGACCCAGAATCGCATGACGGTGGAACAGGTACTGGTGGATGGAAGGGTTTTGCAGCCCGGACAATTGCGACTGTATGATCCGGTCCAGCGGTATTTTTTATATGGGGCGGTTCTGGATAATGACGCGGTGGTACAGGGGGAGACCTGCACGGGGGATCCGACAGAAGCAGCACTTCTGGCCATGGCACTGCGGGCCGATGTTTCACCGGAGGCGCTGCGCCGGGAGATGCCGCGCCTGGGGGAGCTTCCTTTTGATTCCGGGAGAAAGCGGATGAGTACGCTGCACCGCTGCGATGGAAGCTGTGTCCTGTTTACCAAAGGCGCTCCGGATATTCTTATGGAACGGACAGACCAGATCCTTACAAAGAGCGGGATAAGGTCCCTGTCGCCGGAACAGAAAAAACAGATCCGGCAGCAGAATGAGCGTTGGGCAGCCGGCGGACTTCGGGTGCTGGCGGTGGCGTACCGGCCCCTGGAGCAGATGCAGGCCTGCAGTGTGGAAATGGAGGATTCCTGCATTTTTCTGGGGATGGCAGCCATGCTGGATCCGCCGAGGCCGGAATCAAAACCGGCGGTACTGATGGCGAAAAAAGCGGGCATCCGTCCGGTTATGATCACGGGAGATCATCCGGTTACGGCTCTGGCAGTAGCAGAAAAAACCGGCATTCTGGAGCCGGGGGACCTGACCGTAACCGGGCAGGAGCTGGAGCGGATGACAGACGGGGAGCTGGATAGAAAGCTGGCCTCCATCTCGGTTTACGCGCGGGTCTCACCGGAGCATAAAATCCGCATTGTGGAGGCCTGGCAGCGGCAGGGAAGGATTGTCGCCATGACGGGGGACGGCGTGAATGACGCGCCGGCCCTGAAAAAAGCGGACATAGGGGTTGCCATGGGAATCATGGGAACCGAGGTATCCAAGGATGCGGCCTCCATGATCCTGACGGATGACAATTTTGCCACCATGATCAAGGCGGTGGCCAATGGCCGGAATGTGTACCGGAACATCCGCAATGCAGTGCAGTTTCTGTTGTCCGGCAATATGGCCGGTATTCTGTGCGTGCTGTACACGTCTCTTCTGGCTCTGCCGATGCCCTTTGCGCCGGTGCATCTTTTGTTCATTAATCTGCTGACGGATTCGCTGCCGGCCATTGCCATTGGCATGGAGCCGCAGGAGGAGGGACTTTTAGACCAGCCGCCGCGGGATCCCAAGGAGGGAATTCTGACGGCCGCGTTTTTGTTCCGGATTGTGGTGCAGGGAATGCTGATCGCGGTGTGTACGATGACGGCCTATCACGTGGGAATGGATACTGGAGGAGCCGGGACAGCCAGCACCATGGCATTTTCCGCCCTGACTCTGGCCCGGCTGTTTCACGGATTTAACTGCCGGAGCGGCCATTCGCTTTTAAACCTTGGAATCCGGAGCAATATGTGGAGCGTGATGGCATTTGAAACGGGAACACTGCTCCTGGCGGCAGTGCTGTTTTTGCCTGGGCTTCAGGTGCTGTTTGCGGTGGCAGATCTGAGCGCACGGCAGCTGGCAACGGTGCTGGTCTGCGCGTTTGTGCCAACGCTGCTGATTCAGGCAGTGAAGATGCTGGGAGAAGCGGCCGCATAGGAAGATAATATTTTAACTAAAGAAGGGATACATTTGGCAAAAAAATAGTCATTCAACCTAACAAAAAGGCTGATTGTATAAAAACAGATACCCGGAATATATTGAGAAAAAAACGCAAATATACCGCTTGCAATTTAGAAAAAATATGATATTCTATATGCAGGTCAGATGAATGGCCTGCTATAGAATGAATCGTTATGATTTTAACAAAACATGACGGTATTGATGTATACAGAGAAGCTGCTGATCCCCCAAAACAGACAGCGGCAGATGACGGACAGACGATGTAACTAATCAGATGGCAAAATATTTGAGAGGTTATATTTTTTTCTGGCACGCATGTATACAGTATTCAAAACACAGTACAATTTTAAGGAGGAAAACACCAAATGACTAACTTTGATCAGTGGAATGGATTTGACGGCCGCCTCTGGAAAGAGGAAGTAAACACCCGTGACTTTATCCAGCATAACTACAAGCCGTATGACGGCGATGAGTCTTTCCTGGCTGGCCCGACTGAGGCTACCGACAAACTGTGGGGAATCCTGCAGGGTCTGCAGAAAGAGGAGCGCGCAAAAGGTGGCGTTCTGGATATGGATACCCACATCGTTTCCGGTATCACTTCCCATGGCCCGGGCTACATCAGCGAGGCTGATAAGGACTTAGAGCAGATCGTTGGTCTTCAGACCGACAAGCCGTTAAAGAGAGCTTTCATGCCGTATGGCGGTATCAAGATGGCTGAGCAGGCTTGCCAGAACTACGGTTATGAGCCGGATCCGGAGCTTCACAAGATCTTCACCGAGTACTGCCGCACCCACAATCAGGGCGTATTTGATGCTTACACTCCTGAGATGAAGAAGGCTCGTCACAACAAGATCATTACCGGTCTTCCGGATACCTACGGCCGTGGACGTATCGTAGGCGACTACCGTCGTGTTGCTCTGTACGGTATCGATTTCCTGATCCAGGAGAAGCAGAATGATTTCGCTAACTGTGGCGATGGCACCATGACCGACGACATCATCCGCCAGAGAGAAGAGCTGTCCATGCAGATCAAGGCTCTGAAGGATATGAAGGTTATGGCTCAGTCTTACGGCTACGATATTTCCCAGCCGGCTAAGACCGCAAAAGAGGCTGTTCAGTGGCTGTACTTCGGATATCTGTCCGCAGTTAAAACCCAGAACGGTGCTGCAATGAGCGTTGGCCGTATCTCTACCTTCCTTGATATTTACATTGAGCGTGACCTTGAGAACGGTACCCTTACCGAGGCTGAGGCACAGGAGCTGATCGACCATCTGGTAATGAAATTCCGTATGGTGAAGTTCGCAAGAATCCCGTCTTACAACCAGCTGTTCTCCGGTGACCCAGTATGGGCTACCCTGGAAGTCGGCGGTATCGGCGTAGATGGCCGTTCTATGGTAACCAAGACCGACTATCGTTTCCTGCACACTTTAGAGAACATGGGACCGAGCCCGGAGCCGAACATGACTGTTCTGTACTCCTCCGCTCTGCCGATGAACTTCAAGAAGTATGCAGCGCACATCTCCATCAACACCAGCTCTGTTCAGTACGAGAACGATGACGTGATGAAGCCGGTATGGGGCGATGACTACTCCATCTGCTGCTGCGTATCTGCTACCCAGACTGGTAAAGAGATGCAGTTCTTCGGCGCACGCGCAAACCTGGCTAAGTGCCTGCTGTACGCTATGAACGGCGGCCGCGACATGAAGAGCAGAGAGCAGGTTGGTCCGGAGTTAAGACCGATCACCTCCGAGTATCTTGACTACGATGAGGTTATTAAGAAATACGATGTTATGATGGACTGGCTGGCAGGTCTGTATGTAAATACCTTAAACCTGATCCAGTACATGCATGATAAATACTTCTATGAGGCAGCTGAGATGGCTCTGATCGATACCGACGTTCGCCGTACCTTCGCAACCGGTATTGCTGGTTTCTCTCACGTAGTTGACTCCTTAAGCGCAATCAAGTACGCTAAGGTAAAGGCTATCCGTGATGAGGAAGGCATGATCATGGACTTCGAGACCGAGGGTGACTTCCCGCGTTACGGTAACGATGATGACCGTGCAGATGACATCGCTGTATGGCTGTTAAAGACCTTCCTTGAGAAGTTAAAGAAACGCCACACCTACAGAAATTCCGAGGCTACTACCTCTATCCTGACCATTACCTCTAACGTTGTATATGGTAAGGCAACCGGTAACATGCCAGACGGAAGAAGAGCAGGCGAGCCGTTATCTCCTGGTGCAAACCCATCCTACGGCGCAGAGAAGAGCGGTCTTCTGGCTTCCCTGAACTCTGTTGCAAAGCTTCCGTACGAGTGGGCTCTGGATGGTATCTCCAATACCCAGACCATCAACCCGGATGCACTGGGCCACGACGCTCAGGAGCGTATTGACAACCTGGTACAGGTTATGGACGGATACTTCGATCAGGGCGCTCACCACTTAAACGTAAACGTATTTGGTACCGAGAAGCTGATCGATGCTATGGAGCATCCGGAGAAAGAGGAGTACGCAAACTTCACCATCCGTGTATCCGGTTATGCAGTTAAGTTCATCGACTTAACCAGAGAGCAGCAGATGGATGTAATCTCCAGAACCTGCCACGCTGCCATGTAATTTACGGACAAACGTCCGATACAGCTGAATGGATTCGCTGCAAAAAGCAGAAACTGTTTTATGGAGTGGATCCGCAGCAGACAGAAAACGCGTCACCGGCGTGTTTCCTGAATGATATGGAAAGACACTCCGGCGGAGTCATGGAACGTTTTCCTTGGCTCCAGACCGGAGTGTTTTCTGATTTTCAGGGTAATTCCTGGAGATCAGATTTCAAAATAAAACGGAAAAGAAACATTGTTTAACGAAGAGATATAGAAAATCAGGAGGTTGAGTTCATGGATACCGAGAAAAAAGCACTGGTGGGTCACGTGCATTCCCTGGAAACCTTTGGTCTGGTAGACGGACCGGGCGTCCGCACCGTTGTATTTTTGCAGGGCTGCCGCATGCGCTGCCGTTACTGCCACAATCCGGAGACCTGGAGCATGTCTGGCGGCGAGGAGTGGAGCGCGAAGGATCTGTTTAACCGGGTTTACCGCTACCGCACCTACTGGAAGAACAATGGCGGTATTACCGTCAGCGGAGGCGAGCCGCTTCTGCAGATCGATTTCCTGCTGGAGTTCTTTGCACTGGCAAAGGCAAAAGGCATTCACACCACACTGGATACCGCAGGCAATCCCTTCACCAGGGAAGAGCCGTTCTTTGGTAAGTTCCGGAAATTAATGGAGCTGACGGATCTGGTCATGCTGGATTTCAAAGAGATGGACGGCGTGCGCCATAAAGAATTGACGGGTGTTGCGAATGACAACATTCTGGATCTGGCAAGGTATCTTTCCGACACCGGAAAAGATATGTGGATCCGCCATGTGCTGGTACCTGGGCTCACCGATCAGGAAGATGATCTTAAGGCCATGCGCAGTATGCTTGACGAGTTAAAGACCGTGAAAAAGGTAGAAATACTGCCGTATCACAGTCTGGGACTGTTTAAGTGGCAGAACCTGGGAATCCCGTATACGCTGGAGGGCGTACCGGCTCCGACAAAAGAAGAAGTGGAGCGGGCGGAGAAGATTCTGGGGATCAGGAAAGCGGATTAAAACCAATATAGGTCCGAAGCCGGTAATCCCGGCATACCGCTGCGCAAAATATGGGTATTGTGTTCGGACGATGCAGCTGACAGCTGTTTGCGGATAGTCGGACAAGATGTCCGCCTTCCTCAAACACCAGTCGCTGCATAGCCGGACACGTATACCCATATTTTGCTCCGCGGAATGCCGGGATAACCGGCTTCTACTGTATTGGCTCCGCTACGAGAGAAATAAAATCAGCCAGAACGGTATTGATAAAAGCCATGATTTCCAGCTTTTTACCAGTACCATTCTGGTTGTGTTTTTTATTACCGTAGAATAGCCAGGAAAGCAGAAGCAGGCCAGGACGGTATCCTGCGTAGCATAAATAGAAGTGCAATGTGTCCGGCTATGTGGCGACTGACGTTTTCGGGAGGCGGACATCTTGTCCGACTATCCGCAAACGGCTGTCAGCCACATCGTCCGAACACGGCACTTCTATTTTGCGCAGCGGGATACCGCCCCGGCCTGCTTCGGACCTTTCATGAACATGATTTAATTGTTATTTAGATATCCATTTTACTTAAGGCCGCTTCATCTGCCACAATCGTGACATCATTATGCAGCTGCAGGATCGATGCCGGTACCTGCGGAGTGATAGGTCCGCAGATGGTGGCTTTTAAGGCGTCGGCTTTGTCTTCGCCGCTGACTACCACCAGAATCTTCCTGGCCTTCATGATGCTTCCGATGCCCATGGTGTAGGCCTGTCTCGGAACATCGTCTTCAGACTCGAAGAAGCGCTTGTTGGCATCAATGGTGCTTTCGGTCAGGTTGACGCAGTGGGTTTCGCGGGCAAAGGCGTCTGCCGGTTCGTTGAAACCGATGTGGCCGTTGCGGCCAAGTCCGAGAAGCTGTAAGTCTATGCCGCCGGACTTGCGGATGATCTCTTCATATTCCGCACATGCTTTTTCCGGGTCCGGTTCCAGACCGTTTGGCACAAAGGTGCGGGCTTTATCAATATTGATATGGTCGAACAGGTTGGTGTTCATAAAATAGCGGTAGCTCTGCGGGTTTTCCGGGCTTAATCCCTTGTATTCATCCAGGTTGATGCTCATAACCCGGGCAAAATCCAGATCGCCCTTGTTGTACCACTCAATAAGCTGTTTGTAGGTGCCGATCGGGGAAGAGCCGGTAGCCAGGCCTAATACACAGTGCGGTTTCATGATAACCTGTGCGGAGATGATGTTGGCCGCTTTGCGGCTCATGTCCTGATAGTTTTTTGCTTTGCAGATGTTCATAGTAAGTAATACCCCCTTATTATTGTAAAATACCCCTTCCACCTTAAGTATATCGGTTTTCTGCGGAAATACAATAGAAAAAACAGTTCAGCAAAAACTATTGTAATTCTGCCCAGAGTCAACTATACTACGCCCATAGGGGGTGCATACGCATGATCATTAAAAATGTAAAGGTTTACACAGAAGAACAGAAATTTGTACCTGGAGAAATCGTGGTTCTGGGAGACCGGATCACAGAGGTACGCGCAGATGGGGAGAAGAGACAGACTGCCGCAGAAGCTCCGGAAACGGAGCCTTCAGGAAACGGATTCCCGGAGGACGAAGAAGCGGAAGAGGTCGTGGTGGATGGGGAAGGCGCTTATGCCATTCCGGGTCTTATTGACCTGCATTTCCATGGATGCGTGGGGGCAGATGTCTGCGATGGAACGCCGGAGGCGCTGAAAAAGATTGCACAGTATGAGGCTTCAGTTGGAGTCACGGCTATTGCTCCGGCTACCATGACGCTGCCGGTGGAGGAGCTGGAGAAGATATTGCGGAATGCAGCGGCATATAAGCGGGCGCAGGACGAACACAGGGCAATGAATGCGGCAGCAGGCCAAAATGTGCAGAGGGCAGAACAGGAAACAGACGGGATGCCAGAAGGAAAATTGGAACTCCCGGAGGCAGATCTTCTCGGCCTGAATATGGAAGGCCCCTTCATCAGTCCGGCCAAGAAGGGTGCGCAGGATGAGAAAAACATTGTTCCCTGTAATGTGGAGATTGCAAAACGTTTCCTGAAAGCATCAGAGGGTCTGGTGAAATTCATCGGCATTGCGCCGGAGGAGAGCAGTGAGGCAGTTGCTTTTATTCAGGAAATGAAAGATTCCGTGAATATTTCCCTGGCGCATACCAATGCAGATTATGATACGGCCATGGCGGCATTCTCTGCCGGGGCGAACCATGCGGTACATCTGTATAATGCCATGCCGGCCTTTACCCATCGGGCTCCGGGCGTTATTGGTGCAGTGGCAGACAGCAAACATGTGATGGCTGAGATTATCTGTGACAACGTACACATTCATCCGGCAGTGGTGCGGGCCACCTTTACCATGATGGGAGCGGACCGGATGATCCTGATCAGTGACAGCATGCGGGCCACCGGAATGCCGGACGGTACTTACACGCTGGGCGGCCTGGATGTCAGCGTGAACGGAAACCGGGCAACATTGGTGGATGGCGGTGCGCTGGCCGGTTCCGTGACCAATCTGATGGACTGCATGCGCACGGTAGTGAAGGTCATGGAGATTCCGCTGGAAACGGCAGTGGCCTGCGCAACAGCCAACCCGGCCCGGTGTCTGGGTGTTTATGATACCTATGGTTCCATTTCCGCCGGAAAGAAGGCAGATATTGTCCTGTTGGATGAAGACCTGGACCTGAAAATGGTGATCAAGGACGGTCAGCTGCCATTTCTTTAAAAGAGCGTCACAGGGTGAAAGACTTTAAGGCGGACGGAGCACGGAAAAGCTTTGCGGTGCGTGCTGCTTACTAAGAATAGAAAATGACAAGATACAAAAAAGAACCTTGCCTGATGGATATGTTTCCATCGGACGAGGTTCTTTTTTGCTTCATTATAAAGTAAGGTTTATTTCCAGATCATATTTAAGATCAGCAGCTCTACGATACCGACACCTGTCATGACGAAGGATACGGCTGTCTTACAGCGGAGCTGGTCTTTGATCTCAGTTAAGCCGAACATACCATTGAATACCCAGAAGCCACTGTCGTTGAAGTAGCTGAATGCGATCGCGCCGATACAGGAAGCCTGTGCCAGCAGAACTGGATTTAAGCCCAGGGTTGTGATGAGCGGAGCAGTCAGGGATGCTGCGGTGGTGATTGCTACGGTTGCGGAACCAAGAGCCAGACGCATCAGGGCACCGATCAGAACCGGAATCAGGATAGCCGGGATCGGCCAGGAAACTACGGTAGCACCGAGTACATCGCCGATTCCGCTGACTTTGATGATGTTTCCAAGAGCGCCGCCTGCACCGGTGATCAGCATGATCATACCGGTATCCTTGATGCTGTCACCCATGATGTTCATCAGCTTATCCTTCGGGATATCTTTACCGATGCCGTAAACAGCAATGGTGGTACCAAGAGCAAGTGCTACGATCGGGGAACCTACCAGGGTAATGATGCTGTAGATGAAGCTTTCTTTGTCAACGCCTACGAAATCGCAAACGGTCTTGCTCAGGATGAGTACCAGCGGGATCAGGATCGGAGCAAGGGATTCGCCCAGGCCCGGAAGCTGTTTGCTGCCCATGATCTCATCTAACTGATCCATGGATTTTAAGTACTCTTTTTTGAACTCCTTGCGGTCGTAAGTACCATCCTCACGCGGGATCTGGTAGATCTTTTTGCCGACCCAGTGTGCATACAGCAGAGCCGCAATGAGGATCGGAACAGACATCAGGGCACCTGCGATGATCATCTGACCAACATCTACGCCCATCATTCCGGCTGCAGTTAACGGACCCGGAGTCGGCGGAACCATTACGTGGGTACACTGCAGGCCGCAGGCCAGAGCCAGAGCCAGAGCGATAACGGATTTACCGGTTACGCGGGACATTGCCTTACATAACGGCGCGAAAATTACGATTGCGGAATCCGCGAAAACCGGGATGGAAACCAGCCATCCGGTGATACCAAGGGCAAGCTCCTCTTTACCGCTTCCGATTTTCTTGATGAAGGAGTAGGCCATACGCTCTGCAGCGCCGGTTTTTTCGAGGATACCGCCCATCATAACGCCGAGGCCGATGATGATACCGGTACTTTTTAAGGTGTTTCCGAAGCCATCCTGGATTGCGGTAATGGCATCAGACGGGGACATTTTGCCGATCAGACCTGTGATCAGTGCAGCAAGCAGCAGCGCGATGAAGGTGTGGGTCTTGGTCTTCATAACCAGGAAAATCATGATCGCGATGCCTAAGAACAGGCCAAGCAGCATCTGGGTTTCATGTGACATATTCATACCTCTTTCTGTAATGTGTTCACTTCGTATGCATCAAATATGGGGGATGCATTCGCAAAGCTTCTGTTGCAAGGCTGCGAACGAAGTGATAAAATTATGACAAGAGGCATTATAACGAAAAATAATACATAAGTAAAATTAACTGTACTTAGCCAACTCTTAAAATAATTAATATTTCTTCTTAAAATAATGGCGCTGAATTTTCCCAGTATTCCCGTGCGAGCCGAATGAATTCCCGTGCACCGGAGTTTAAGTAACCATTTTTCTGGCAGGAAATGACAATTTCCCAGGAAGGGCGTTCCGGCAGGGAAAAGCAGGCAACGCCCTCGGTGAGTCCCAGCGTATAATAGCGTGGAATGATGCCGCAGCACAGCGTAGACTGCACCATGGCGGCAATACCGCTGGTATTGTTGGTTTCAAACAGAATATTGGGGACAAAACCGGCTTTTTCAAACAGCAGATCGCAGGAGGAACGCAGGGTGGAGGTCTTGTCCATCAGCACAAAGGGTTCATAGCGCAGCTCGGCCAGGTCCAGGGTTGCCAGTGGTTCGCCGGAAGGTGCGGCTTTTTCTGCCAGCGGATGCCCGGTTGGGATGATCAGTACCAGTTCCTCCCGCTTTAACGGATAGTAGGTATCGCTGGTCTGATCCCTTTGTGCGAGGGTCATAAGACCCACATCAATCTCCCCTTTTGCAATGGCATCCTGCTGGGCCCGGACCCGCATCTCGATAGGGCGCACATCCAGGTTCGGAAAGCTGCGGTGCAGCTCCGGGTAAATGGCAGTGAACATGCGAAGTCCCCGTCCCGGTGTCAGGCCGATAGTCAGATGGCCTTTGCGGGCACTGACAACATCGTAGATTCTGTTGTATGTGGTATTTTTAATCTGAAGAGCAGCTTTTGCACCTTCAATATAAATTTCCCCGGCTTCCGTCAGGCGCCAGTTGGTGCGTGATCGGTGGAACAGAGGTGTGCCCAGCTCTTTTTCCAGCTTTAAAAGCTGCTGGTTTAAGGCAGACTGGGTGATGAACAGTTTTTCCGCAGCCTTGGTGATGTTGTTCTCCTCTGCGATTTTTAATATGTATTCGATTTGTTTGGTATCCATGCAAACCTCCCATGAACAAATGCGGCAGTATGTGTTTCTTCTATAAATAAAGCACATTTGATTATAACAGTTTCTAAACAGAAAATAAACAAGAAAAATTATTAAGAGAAATATAAAAACTATTAATTTTACTTATTTGCATGAAGGTGCTATGATAGCATCAGTAAGAGATACAAAGAACTTCAAAATATCATTTATATATTATTCAAGGAGGGTATTCAAATGAACGCAATTCCTACAATTACCAAGATGGAAGTTTTCCCGGTTGCAGGACATGACTGCATGGAGCTGAACTTAAGTGGTGCGCACGCTCCGTACTTCACCCGTAACATCGTGATCCTGACCGACAGCACCGGTAACGAGGGTATCGGTGAGGTTCCGGGCGGTGAGAAGATCACTGCTGCATTAGAGCAGATCAAAGATCTCGTAATCGGTTCCAGCATCGGTGATTACAAGCAGACCTTAAACAAGATCCGCGCATGGCTGTCCGCTAACATCAAAGATGACAAGCGTGGTCTTCAGACCTTCGACCTGCGTGTAGGCGTACATGTAGTTACCGCAGTAGAGGCTCCGCTTCTTGACCTGCTTGGTAAGTTCTTAAACGTTCCGGCTGCAGCTCTGATGGGCGACGGAATCCAGAGAGATAAGGTTCGTTTCCTGTCCTATCTTTTCTATGTTGGAGACCGCAAGAAAACCGATCTTGAGTACGAGGAAGAGCCGGATGCAGAGTGCGACTGGTACCGTCTGCGTCACGAGGAGGCTATGACTCCGGAAGCAATCGTGGCACTGGCAAAGGCTACCAACGAGAAATACGGCTTTGAAGACTTCAAGTTAAAGGGCGGCGTTTTAGCTCCTCAGGAAGAGGTAAAGGCTGTTACCGCAATCAAGGAAGCATTCCCGAACGCACGTGTAGACCTTGACCCGAACGGCTGCTGGAGCTTAAAAGAGGCTCTGGAAGTTGCTCCGGACTTAAAGAAGGTTCTGGCATACTGTGAGGATCCGTGTGGCGCAGAGGATGGTTTCTCCGGCCGTGAGGTTATGGCTGAGTTCAGAAAAGCAACTATGATGCCGACCGCTACCAACATGATCAACACTGACTGGCGTCAGATGTGCCATGCAATCGCTCTGCAGAGCGTAGATATCCCGTTAGCAGATCCGCACTTCTGGACCATGGAAGGTTCCGTACGTGTAGGCCAGCTGTGCAACGACTTCGGTCTGATGTGGGGCTGCCATTCCAATAACCACTTCGATATCTCCCTGGCTATGGTTGTACAGTGTGCAGCTGCAATCCCGGGCAAGATGAACGGTATCGATACCCACTGGATCTGGCAGGAGGGCCGTGAGCGCCTGACCAAAGAGCCGATGCAGATCGTAGGCGGATGCATCGAGCTGCCGAAGAAGCCGGGTCTTGGTGTAGAGGTTGACCGTGACCAGATCATGAAGGCTCATCAGCTTTACATGGATAAGTGCTACGGCAAGGGCGCTCGTAACGACGCTGTTGGTATGCAGTACCTGATCCCGGGCTGGACCTTCGATAACAAGAAACCGTGCATGGTTCGGTAATTGAATATTTCATAATAAATAAAGAAGCCATCTTCCGACGATTGTTGGAAGATGGCTTTTTTGCAGTTGTATATATAAAAGTATCAGAAATGATATGTCAGCCAAGCGGCGGGAGCGTGTCATTTTCTCCAATACTCCCGGCACAGCTCCAGAAAATACTGCTCTGCATGACTCAGATAGGCTCCTTTCCGGCAGCACATGGTCACTTCCCAGCGAGGCTGTCCTTCCAGCCGGAAATAGACAACCCCCGGAGCTGTCTTTGCAAAAATCCGCGGCAGCAGGGCACAGCCTACCTCAGCCAGGACCATGCGGTACTTACTGACATTGCTGCTGGTGGAAAAGAGGACCTGGGGCTGGAATCCCGCTTCGCGAAAGAGAGCCTCCTCCAGCTGGAACATGGTGGACCGGCGGGTGATCAGGATAAACGGATCCTCCAGAAAACGGGACAGGCTGATCTCGGGCGCATCCTCGGCCTGTGTACTTCCAAGATAAGCCAGCGGATGGGAGGCGGGAACAGCAAGAAAAATTTCTTCCTCTGCCATGGAAAGATAGGTGTTGTCGTCCTTCTGGGATTCCACCAGTGTGATAAGCCCAAGATCCAGCTCATTGCGCGTGATGAGATTCTGCATGGTCCGGACGTTGCACTCCACCGGCTCGATCCGGATATCCGGAAATTTTTTATGAAATTCCGGGTAGATGGCAGTGAACATATTGACGCCGCGCTCCGGAATGAGTCCCAGGCTGATACGCCGGTTCCCGCTTTCTTTTAAATCCTGGATCTGGCTGTAGGCATCCTTTTTCAGATTCAGGATCTGTCTTGCTGTATTTACATAAATTTCGCCCGCCGGAGTCAGATGCCAGTCGGAGCGGGTCCGCACAAAGAGCGGGAGCCCCAGCTCCTTTTCCAGCTTCTGCAGCTGTTGGTTTAAGGCAGACTGGGTGATAAAAAGTTTCTCTGCAGCTTTGGTAATGCTGCGTTCTTCACTGATCTGTATGATATATTCCATTTGTCTGGTATCCAACCGAAAATCCTCCTGACATAAAAATAATATGTAATACCGGAATCGTGCTTTGAAATGAATGTTAGAAAAACTAACATAAATATTATTTATATAAATTTGACTGACGTCCAGAGCTATTATACAATGTGATTATCAATAAGACAAGTTTCACAGGAGAAATGAGGAGGATGGGTCAAAATGATGTCCTATGATGTGATCGTGATCGGCGCCGGCGTTGTCGGATCGGCCGTGGCGCGGGAATTATCCCGTTACCAGTTGAAGACTGCGGTGCTGGAGAAGGAGCTGGATGTGGCATGCGGAAACAGCAGCCGCAATACCGGCATGCTCCACGCCGGATTTACTTATAAACCGGGAAGCTTAAAGGCAGAGTGCGCCGTAGAGGGAAACCAGGAGTTTGACCAGGTGGCAAAGGAGCTTGGCGTTCCGTTTAAGCGTACCGGAAAGCTGGTAGTTGGTTTTACCGACCATGACCGGGAAAACATTTTAAAATACAAGGCCATTGGCGAGCAGAACGGTGTCAAGGGCATGCGCATGATCGACAAAGATGAGATCAACCGCATTGATCCGAATGCAGGCGGTGAGTTTGCCATGTATGTGCCATCCTCCGGCATTCTGGATCCGATGCAGTACACCATCGGTCTTGCAGAGAATGCCTGCCAGAATGGCGTCAGGTTCCACTTTGGACAGAGAGTGACCGGCATTACCCGGGATGAGGCGAAGGATGTCTGGGTAGTAAAGACGGAGCAGGATACCTTTGAGACAAAATGGGTCATCAACTGTGCCGGTATGTATGCATCGGAGATTTCCGAGATGCTCGGCTACCCGAACTACCCGGTAAAGGGCTTTAAGGGTGAGTACTATGTGCTGGATAAAAAGGCAGGAAAGTTCCTTTCCATCCCGGTTTACCCGGCTCCGAATGATAAGGGCGGTTTCTCCACCCATGCAACCCCGACTGTGGACGGTAATGTGCTGGTAGGACCGGATTCCTATGTAACAGAAGACCGCGAGGATTATGTTGTAACCAAGGAGCATATGGATGGTCTGTTCCGTGACGGCAGCAAGATGTTTAAGCAGATGAAACGTGAGTACTTTATCCGGAACTTTGCAGGCATCCGCTGGAAACGCTATAATCCGGAAACCGGAGAAATCCTGGATTTCCTGTTAGAGTCCGATGGTGCGCATCCGCATACCGTAAACCTGGTCGGCATTGAGTCTCCGGGTGTGACCTGCGCCCTGCCGCTGGCACGCCGTGCTGTGGCATTATTAGTGAAAGAGGAGCATCCGCAGAAGAATGAAGCCTTTGATCCGGTGCGTCCGGTAAAGAAACGCTTCCATGAGATGAGCCATGAGGAGCAGATGGCGGCCATCAAAGAAAATCCGCTGTACGGTGAGGTGGTATGCCGCTGCGAGACCGTGACTAAGGCCGAGATCCTGGATGCTATCCGCAATCCGCTGGGCGTCTGCACCGTGACCGGCATCAAGAACCGTACCCGCGCCACCATGGGACGCTGCCAGGGCGGCTACTGCGAGACCCGCATTACCGAGATGATCGAGCAGGAGAAGCACCTTGCGCCGGAAGAGGTACGGTACTCCAAACGGGATTCTTATATTTTCACAGGAAAGGTCAGGGACGTAAAATGAAAAATGTAGATGTTGTAATTATTGGCGGCGGCCCGGCCGGACTGGCGGCTGCGCTGGAGCTCTGGAAAAAGGGTATTCATGATATTCTGATCCTGGAGAGAGAAAAGGGACTGGGCGGAATCCTGCGCCAGTGCATTCATGATGGTTTTGGCCTGACCCGTTTTGGTGAGACCTTAAGCGGACCGGAGTATGCTTCACGTTTTGCAGAGCAGGTGAAGGAACTGGGTATTCCGTATATGACAGATACCACCGTGCTGGAGCTGACACCGGACAAGCAGGTGTTTGCGGCATCTCCGGAGGGACTGCTGGAGATCCAGGCAAAGGCTGTGATTCTGGCTATGGGCTGCCGGGAGCGTACCCGCGGAGCCATCAGCACTCCGGGAACCCGTCCGGCCGGTGTGTACACTGCCGGTGTGGCTCAGGCTTATATTAATTTAAAGAACCGCATGCCGGGAAAGAATGTCGTGATCCTTGGATCCGGTGATATCGGCATGATCATGGCAAGACGTATGACCCTGGAGGGGGCGAAGGTGCTGGGTGTGTTTGAGATTCAGCCATATGCCAGCGGACTGCCGCGAAACATTGAACAGTGCTTGAATGATTATCAGATTCCGCTGCATTTAAGCCATTCCGTAACGGAGATTCGCGGCGTGGACCGTCTCGAGAGTGTAGTCATCTCTGAGGTGGATGACAGGCTGCAGCCGATCCCGGGAACCGAGAAGGAATATCCGTGTGACACCCTGATCCTTTCCGTGGGCCTGATTCCGGAAAATGAGCTGACCTGGATGGCAGGCGCGAAGCAGGATGATGGAACCAAGGGCGCGTCTGTAGATGAAAACTTCCAGACCACCGTTCCCGGCGTATTCGCGGCAGGAAACGTGCTTCACGTACATGACCTGGTAGACTTTGTTTCCATGGAGGCAGAGGAGCTGGCAGACGGAGCAGCCCGCTACATCAAAGACGGAGCGCTTCCGGATTGCGGCCTTGCCATCACAGGAGACGGTATGGTAGGACAGCTGACCCCAGCCCGCTTCAGCGGTACCGGAAATGTAACGGTGTCCTTCCGTATGAGAAAACCGGTGAGAAACTGTACCGTAGAGCTGTGGCAGGGTGACCACCTGGTAAAACAGAAGAAGTTTCCGAAGGCTCTCCCGGCAGAGATGATCCAGATCGCCTTAAAGCCGGAAGAACTGAATGAGAAGGATAACCTGGAGGTGAGAGTGGTATGTTAAGAACCTTTACCTGTATTATGTGCCCGCAGGGCTGTGAGATTACCGCGGAGGGCAGCGAAGCGCCGTATTCCATCACCGGAAACAAGTGCAAACGCGGCCATGAATATGTAGAGCAGGAGCTGGTAAACCCGATGCGGAACATCGCAACCTCCATTCTGGTGGAGGGCGGTGAGATGCCGCTGGCCAGCGTCCGCCTGAGTGCGCCGATCCCGAAGGCTAAGATCTTTGACGTTATGAATGAGATCCGAAAAGTGAAACGCACCGCGCCGGTTCATGAGGGTGAGGTCGTGATTGAAAATGTGCTGGGACTGGGAAGCAATGTCATTGTGACCAGAACGGTGGAAGCAGAATAACAGAAGAGAAAGCTTTGTCGAAAGGAGCCGCGAAAGCGGCTCCTTTCGCTGTCAGAAAGAAATAGAATATTTCTCCGCCAGATAAGGGTGTTCGGTGTTCTGTTTGAAATAATTTAAGATTTGATCCATAAAGGCCTGTTCCGGCTCGTTTAACACCCAGTCCTTCTGGCGTACCACCAGATTTAAGCGCTTCATGGCTGGGGAGAGAGGGTAGTAGGCAATGTGGTTGCGGTTGACAGAGCAGGACTCGGATATAAATGCGACACCGGCATTCTGGGCGACCATACTGCGTGTGGCGGAAATGTTGTTGGTCTCACACACAGCAACAGGCTCAAATCCGCAGGCATCGAAAAACTGGTCGCCGATCATGCGCAGGGAGGCCCCCTTTTTGGATAATAAAAGGTTGTCTCCTGTAAAGTTTGCTTTTACTTCCTCAGCGGTGATCGGAGTTCCGGACGGATGCGTCAGCGCATACGGGTGAAACATGGATATGGCAAGGAATACTTCTTCCTCGCGAAGTACCTGCACAAGGCTGCCGTAGGGAACAGTGCTTACGTCAGAGGCCAGGCCAACATCCAGAGTGCCTTCAGTCAGTGCCTTTTTGAAGGCCGGCAGACTGGTTTCTGTAATTTCAATGATGATTCCCGGATACTGTTCCCGGAATAACGGGATGATCTCAGTCAGCATGCGAAGTCCCCAGTTGGAAGTGACTCCGACACGGATACGGCCTTTCTGGCTCAGTGCCGCAATGTTCTGATACAGATCCTTCTGGATCTTAACGACCTTCTGGGCAGCTTCTACATACAGCACACCGGCAGGCGTCAGGCTCAACTCACCTTTGGACCGGATAAAAAGAGGTGTGCCGAGTTCCTGCTCCAGCCTGGAAAGATACTGGCTCAGGGAGGACTGAGAGACAAACAAGTCTTCTGCCGCTTTCGTCATATTGTGCCGGTTGGCAATGGCCAGAATATAGTTTAAGTATTTGACATCCAAAAGAAAACCTCCATTTGTGCGTATTACAATTCATGAGCTGCTTCTTATTATACTCTAAATGAGAAAGAAAGTAAAAGCTTTCACAGGATAAGCTCTCCCCAGTATTCCTGGGACAGCCGGATGAAACAGTCTGCTGCAGCTGAGAGGTAGCTTCCCTTTTTCCGGCTGGCACAGATGTTCCAGACCGGATGTGAGGGAAAGGAAAAGTAGGAGACATGCTCAAAAACATGCGGATGGCTGCTGGCAGCAAAGTAGCTTGGAACAACGCTGCAGCAGATCCCGGCAGACACCATTTCCAGTGTTGTGGCAGAACGCTGTGCGAAAAACAGGGTTTCCGGATAAAAGCCGTATATCCGGAATGCCTGGCAGATCACTTCATACATGGTAGATTCTTTATACATCATGGCAAAAGGTTCATAGCGGACCAGATTGGGATCCAGCTCCGGATAGGGACTTTTCACAGTTGGGACAGCCTTGTTACAGGCTGGATGCAGACTGGGAATGGCAAGAAGGATTTCTTCCTGTGCCAGAGGAATATAAAGATCCTCCGTCTGCTGTTCTTCTGAAAGTGTCAGGATCCCGAGATCCAGCTTGCCGGTACGGATCATCTGCTGCTGGGCGCGTACATTGGCCTCGTAGATATTGATGGTCACTTCCGGAAACTGTTTGTGAAAGGCCGGATAAATATGGGTGAAGGTTGTGGTTCCATGTTCGGAAGTAACACCAATACTTAAATTTCCTTTCTGGGAGTCGGACAGATCCTGAAGCCTGCGGTCGGTTTCCTGGCGGATCTGCAGGATCTGGCGGGCAGAGCTTAAGTAGATCTGACCGGCTTTGGTGGGAGACCAGCCGCTTCGGGAACGCTCAAAAAGCGGAAGACCGATCTCATGCTCCAGATTGCTGACCTGCTGGGTCAGTGCGGATGGGGTGATAAAAAGTCTTTGCGCGGCGCGAGCCAGCTTCCCTTCTTCTGCAAGGGTAACGATATATTCGATTTCTTTTAAATTCATACGGAGCTCCTCTGATCCGGGCTGATACGGATTTCGTGATGTTTTTAGTATAACATTTAGAAAAACTAAAGGAAAGGCAAAAAAGTTTAAATTTACTTTTAAAATGGACGCTGATATAGTAAATAGAGAGAATCAGATATCAGAAATCATGATGAATACAGGAGGTAATATCATATGGGACCAGTAAAAGGCGGAAGTCTCTCAAATCTGTTGAAGGATATTTCAATCCCCAAAATGTTCCGGGCGGAGCAGAGCTTTAAGAAAGACCGGATTGAGCCGGAGCAGATTCCCGGAGTTGTGAGGGAACAGCTTTCCAGACCGGAAATCAGCTCCAGGATCCAGCCGGGAATGAATATCGCGATCACGGCCGGAAGCCGGGGCATTGCCAATGTAAATGTGATTACCCGTGCGATCGTTGATTGTGTGAAAGAAAAGGGTGCATATCCGTTTATCGTTCCGGCTATGGGAAGCCATGGCGGAGCAAAGGCAGAGAGCCAGAAAGAGCTTCTTGCCGGTTACGGAATTACAGAAGAGGCCATGGGATGCCCGATCAGATCTTCCATGGAAACGGTGCTTCTGGGATATTCTGAGTATGGGAAACCGGTTTATCAGGATAAAAATGCGCATGAGGCCGACGGAATCATTGTTTCCTGCCGGATCAAGCCTCACAATGCTTTCCGTGGACCTTATGAGAGTGGTGTCTGCAAGATGATGGTAGTCGGACTTGGCAAGCAGAAGGGCGCAGAAAGCGTCCACAGTGACGGGCTCGGAAATATGGCGCGGAATCTTCCGGCAAATGCGAAGGTAGTAGTGGAAAATTCCAATATTTTGTTCGCAATTCCCTGTGTCGAGAATGCCTACGACGAGACTGCGCTGATTGAGGCAATTCCAACGGAAAAAATCTTTGAGCGGGAGCCTGAGCTTCTGAAAATCGCATTTTCCAATATGCCAAGCCTCCTGGTAAAAGAGGCGGATGTACTGGTTGTTAATGAAATCGGAAAGAATTTCAGCGGAACCGGCGTGGACCCGAACATTTCCGGTACCTGGTCTACGGAATTCGGAAAAGGCGGTCTGAAGGTGAAACGGACCTGCTTTCTGGACCTGCGGGACAGTTCTCACGGAAATGCAAATGGAATGGGACTGGCAGATGTGATTACAAAGAGGATTTTTGATAAACTCGATCTGGATGTGATCTATACGAATTGCTTTACCAGCACGGTTTTGCGCTCCGGTATGATGCCTCCGGTTGTTTATGACGATAAAGAAGCCATCCAGGCATGCATCCGCACCGCAAACCAGATTGACCGGGAGCATGCACGGATCGTCCGGATCAAGAATACGCTTCATATCGGCGAGATCATGCTTTCGGAGGCGTACTATGAGGATGTAAAAAACGGAAGATATCCGGGGGTTACTGCACTGGATGAGCCACAGGAACTGGAATTTGATGAGCAGGGAGCGCTGCTGACTCAGATCTGATCGGATTTCAATAATAAAGAAAATGTGAAAAATGCCCAAAAGCCTCGAGAAATCGAGGCTTTTTGCGGTGAAAAGTATTGAAAAACCGACTTTTATTATATATAATAAGTTCGGTGAGTCTCTGACTGCAGAGCCAAAACGATCGTGAACAGGAGGTCTCTTGCCTTAATAAAAACAGGAGGACGACTTAATATAAGTAAGAATATTCAAAATATAATTAATTTTACTTACCGTACTAAATGAGATACAATCTCAATTGCGAGCCCAATAAGATTTTGCACGAACTGCTATTAGGAAAAATAATTGCAGCAATCATTTATAAATATTGGACAGATTCCTCAGAAACTTTTATCATTAGGATATAACAATGAACAAAGAAAAATTGCATGGGAGCTATTTTTTTTACATCCTGCGTTAAAAAATTGCATGAAACAGAGAAACGGATGACAGAAAAATGTTAAGCTCCGGCAAGAGGAGGAAAAAATATGAACAAAGGTACCCCTACAGTAACCGAGATGCAGGTTATTCCGGTAGCAGGCTATGACAGCATGCTGATGACCTTAAGCGGATGCCACGCACCGTACTTTACCAGAAACCTGGTTATCTTAAAGGACAGTGCAGGTCACACCGGTATTGGTGAGATCCACGGCGGCGACTATACCTGCGACGCGTTAAAGAGCTGCATTCCGCTTGTTGTCGGCCAGCAGGTCGGCAAATACCGCGCAATCCTGGACAGCATCCACAAAGCTTCCAAGAGAGCAAAGGAGGATGACGGTGAGGGTATCCAGAGCCTGGATATCAGTAAGCTGAAATTCGTCGTAAAAGCAGAGTGGGCGATTGAGTGTGCGCTGCTTGACTTACTGGGCCAGTACTTAGACCTGCCGATGTGCGAGCTGTTAGGCGACGGCAAGCAGAGAGACCAGGTTGAGACCCTTGGCTATCTGTTCTATGTCAGCGACAAGAACAAAGCAAAGGAGCTGAACTACTTAGATGAGAGCGACAGCTCTGACCCATGGTTCAAGCTTCGTCGTCAGGAAATGCTGACACCGGAGCGCATCGTGGAGCAGGCGCAGGTTCTTCATGAGAAGTACGGCTTCCGCAACTTCAAATTAAAGGGCGGTGTGCTGAAGGGCTCTGAGGAGATGGAAGCAATCCGCGCACTGAAAAAAGCATTCCCGAACGGACGTATCAACATCGACCCGAACGGCGCATGGAGCCTGGCAGAGGCCATTGAGCTGTGCAAGCCGATGGAAGGCGTTCTTACATATATCGAGGATCCGTGTGGTCCGGAGTCCGGATTCAGCAGCCGTGAGATCATGGCTGAGTTCAAGAACAAGGTAAACCTGCCGGTAGCTACCAACATGATCGCAACCGACTGGAGACAGTTCTATCATGCAGCAGCATTGAAGTCTGTGGACATCGTGCTTGCAGATCCGCACTTCTGGGGATTCGGAGGAAGCGTCCGCATGGCTCAGATCTTAAATGACTGGGGCCTGACCTGGGGCAGCCACTCCAACAACCACTTTGATATCACCCTGACTGCATTCGCTCATGTGGCAGCAGCAGCACCGGGCAACCCGACCGCGCTGGATACCCACTGGATCTGGCAGGATGGTCAGAACCTCTTAAACGATACTCCGCAGATCGTAGACGGATATCTGCAGGTTCCGAAGAAGCCGGGCCTTGGCGTTACCATCAATATGGACCGCGTCATGGAGGCAAACAAGCTGTACAACTCCCTGCCGACTCACGACCGTGACGACGCAATGGCTATGCAGTATTTAATCCCGAACTGGAAGTTCGATTCCAAGAAACCGGCACTGGTACGGTAAGAAAATCCCGAAACGGGATTGAAACTGCCGGCACTGCCTGAAACGGGCAGTGCCGGTTCTGAGGTTGGCTCAATCCCGAAAGGGTTTGGCGGTAGGCTATAAACAAAAAGAAAAGGAGATGAAGGGTATGTTCTTCAAAAAGTATGGGGACATTGTCGTAGGTGTGTTTTTCATGGTATTATCCGCATGCCTCATCGCAATGGCACAGATGCTTCCGAAATCCAAGGTTATGGAGATCGGACCGGATTTCATGCCGATGGTAATTGGTGTTGTAACCTTTATCCTGGCAGCAATCCTGACATTCTTAAACATTAAAAACTTCAAGATGCGTGCAAAAGAACTGGAGGGAACTGAGGTTCCGGAATGCGATTACAAGCGTGTGTTTTCCAGTATTATCCTGGTTCTGATCTACGTATTCGCTCTGCAGCCGGTTGGATTCATTCTTTCCACTCTGGTATTCTTAATGCTGCAGATGCTGGTTCTGTCTCCGGATGACGAGCGTGACAAAAAACACATCATCATTCTGGCAGTGATCGATATCATTTTCACTATGGTAGTATTCTTCCTGTTCCGTTACGGATTCAAGATCGTACTGCCGGCTGGTATCTTTACCATTACTTTATAAGGAGGACGTAAGAATATGCAGGCATTAGGATATTTAGGTAGTGCATTTGTAAGTATTTTAAATCCGGCGTCCATCCTTCTGATGATCGCTGGCGTAGCAATTGGTATTGTATTTGGTTCCATCCCGGGACTGTCTGCTTCCATGGCAGTAGCGCTGATGCTGCCGTTAACTTTCAGCATGACACCTTCCTTGGGTATGAACACTCTGGTAGCAGTTTATATCGGCGGTATTTCCGGTGGTCTGATCTCCGCAATCCTGCTGAACATGCCTGGTACCGCATCTTCCATCGCAACCTGTTTCGATGGACACCCGATGGCAAAAAATGGTGAGGCAATGAAAGCCCTTGGCGTAGGTATTGTATTCTCTGCACTGGGTTCCATTTTCTCTTTCATTATCTTAACCTTCTGTGCACCGCTTCTTGCAGACGTTGCACTGAAATTCACCCCGGCTGAGAACTTTGGTATCTGCTTCTTCGCTTTAACGATGGTAGCAATCCTCTCCTCCGGTAACATGATCCGCGGCTTACTGGCTGGTCTGTTCGGCCTGATGTTCACCTTAATCGGTATGGCTCCGATTGATGGTACTCCGCGTTTCACCTTTGGCAATGCCAGCCTGATGGCAGGTTTCGATACTCTTCCGACCCTGATCGGTATCTTCGCAATCGCAGATATCCTGTGCACTGCAGAGAGCATGAAGGGCGGCAAGCTTGACACCATCCCGATCAAGAAGGTAAAAGGCTTCGGCTTCACCATGCAGGAGTTCATTTCCTGGCTGCCGAACTTCCTTCGTTCTTCCTTAATCGGTACCGGTATCGGTATCCTTCCGGGTATCGGCGGTTCTACTTCCGGTATGCTGTCTTATGTAACTGCTAAGAACATGTCCAAGCATCCGGAGGAGTTTGGTAAAGGTAATCCGGAAGGTATCGTAGCAACCGAGTCTGCAAACAATGCAACCATCGGTGGTGCAATGATCCCGCTTCTGGTACTTGGTATCCCGGGTGATGGCGTTACCGCTATGATGTTAGGCGGCTTCCTGATTCACGGCCTGTCTGCTGGTCCGCTGCTGTTCGTTAAGAACGCAGACGTTGTATACGGAATCTTCGCTGCATGTATCGTATGTACCCTGATCATGCTGGTTGTTGAGTGGACCTGTATCAAGGGCTTTGTACAGGTATTGAAAGTTCCGAAACACATCCTGCTTCCGCTGATCCTGGTTCTGTGCTGTGTCGGTGCATACGCAACCAACAACCGTATCTTCGATGTACAGTCCATCCTGATCTTCGGTATTGTAGGTTATGTTTATCACAAGTTCAGCCTGCCGACTACTCCGTTCGTACTGTGCTTCCTGATCGGTGAGATGCTGGAGACCTACTTAAGACGTGGTATCATGCAGTACAAGTCCTTTGGTGCATTCTTTGCAAGACCGATCTTCGATGTATTCTTCTTTATCGCAATCGGCGTTCTGGTATGGACTGTAACCAAGGAGTTAAAGGCTTACAAAGCGAAGAAACAGGCAGCATAAAACAGGCTGGATCTGATGTAATGTATGACTATGATATATGCCCCGCCCTGTATGGGCGGGTATATATAAAGGGAAAAACAGGGTGACAAACACCCGGAAAGAAGGAGAACGTATTATTATGAAGAAAAAACTTTTTGCAGCAGCAATGGCAGGAACCATGGTATTAAGCCTCGCAGCATGTGGCGGCAGCAAGCCGGCTGAGACCACCGCAGCTCCGGCAGCAGAGGAGAAGACCGAGGCAGCAGCTGAGGGCGAGACCAAGGCAGAGGCAGCAGCAAGCGAGAGCGGTTCCACATGGGAGCCGAGCACCACTGTTTCTATCGTAGTTCCGGCAGGTGCAGGCGGAAACACCGACCTTTCTGCTCGTGTATTTGCTCAGTACGCAAAAGAGCTGACCGGTCATGATTTCATCGTTGTTAATGCAAGTGGTGCAGCAGGTTCTGTAGCAGCAAACCAGGTTCTGGCAGCAGCAGCTGACGGACATACCTTCCTGTATGGTCACAACCTTGTAAACGTTGCTAACATCGCTGGTGTTACCGATTACAACTACACTGCATTCAAACTGGGCCCGACCTTCGCAAAGGATCCGGCACAGCAGTTATATGTAAACTCTGAGAAATATGCAGATCTGAACGCATTCATCGAGGCAGCTAAGGCAGCACCGGGACAGTTAAAGGCTTGTACCGAGGTTGGTGCTTACACCTACTACGAGCTGCTTGCTTTCGAGAAAGCTGCAGACATCGATCTTGACCTTGTTGACGTAGGTTCTAACTCTGATAAGATCGCAGCTATGCTGTCTGGTCAGGTTGACTTAATGCCGGGCGCATACATCAACTGTAAAGATTATCTGACCGCTGGCCAGTTCACCTGCCTGGGTGCTCCGACCGAGGAGAGATATGACCTCATCAAAGATATCCCGACTCTGAAAGAGCAGGGTGTAGATCTGGTATATCCGGACTGCGACTTCTCCTTCTACTTCCCGGCAGATACCTCTGATGATGTAATCGCTTACTACGAGGACCTTGTACAGCAGATCCTTGCAGATCCGGCTGCAGCAGAGGCAGTTGCTAACGTAGATATGATGCCGTACTACTTAAACGCAGAGGATTCTGCTAAGAACGACGAGCAGATCTACAACACCATCAAAGAGATTGCTGACAGCCTTGAGCAGTAATCTTTGAGAACGTGAAAACTCAGAAATAAAAATGGGCCGTGTTTCCGAAAGGGAACACGGCCCATTTTTGTTATAGGAAAATGGAAATTCATCTGTTTTGCTGTTCCGCGTTTTTTAAGAGCAGGAGGATCAGGTCCCGGACCGGGCCGGTCAGAATATTGCTTTTGGGATAGGCAATCACAATCTGGAAGGTGACCGGAGTGCGAAGGGAAAACAGCTGGCATCCGCTTACCTGGCTGCTGACGGAGCGGGGCAGGAAGGCAGCCCCTTTGTTGTTGGCTACCATATTCGCGGAAGCGTGAATGTCACTGATCTCGCACAAAATATCAGGCGCATATGGCAGACTGGACAGAATATTGTGTTCCAGGCTTCGGAAGAAGCTGTTATGCTGGTTGAGAATGAAAGGGAAGGCTGACAGCTGGGAGAGATCTACGCCATTTTGGAGAAAGTCCGGGATGGCCGGATGTGATTCAGGCAGGGCCAGCATCAGTTCTTCTTCCCGGAGAGGGATAAATTCCAGCATGCTGTGGGCGGCTTCCCCTGTGGCGGCTACTGCCAGATCTGCCATGCCATTGGAAAGATAATCCTTGGCAATGGTGGCATTGCCGTCAATGGTACTGATCAGGGTGTGCGGATGCAGCTTCCGGAATTCCGGGAGAATATCCATGGAAAAGTCCGGCAGCAGGATATTATTATAAATAAAAGTAATCTGTCGCCGGCCGGACTGGGAAAGCTTGCGAATATCATCCAGGGCATGTTCATGGATGTTCTGGATGGAGCGTGCTCCATTGACATAGATTTTTCCGGCATCGGTCAGGCGCATTTCATTGTGCTCCCGCACGAAAAGCTTTGCGTCCAGCCGGTCTTCCAGACGTTTCAGCTGACGGCTTAAGGCGGGCTGGGAGATCAGAAGACGGTCCGCGGCACGGGATATGGAGCGTTCTTCGGCAATCGCGATGATATAATCCAGGGTTTGAAATGTCATGGTAATATTCCTTTCTTATTCCGTATGGAATTCGTTCCAGATAGCACGGGCGGCCTCGTTGAAATCCGGGGTGTAGTAGGGATCGCCTATGTCATTGAGCATCATCAGGTAAATGAAGTACCGTTCACTTTCGGTCAGTACGGTCCCTTTTTTCAGAATGATGCACAGGTCCAGAAAAACGCGGGGGGACAGGGAAAGGTATGCAATATCCGGGTCATTCAGCCGTGTGAGGGAGCGGGGCTGAAATCCGATTCCGGAACCGCCGCGAACCATGTTCTGTACAACGGTATTGTTGCCGCTTTCATAGACAACAGTAGGCGTAAATCCGGCCTGAGCAAAAATATAATCCGATATTTTTCGTATGCTGGTGCCGGGGGTCATGAGGATAAACGGAGAGTCTGAGAGCTCCAGGGGTTCTGCCTGCGGTAGTCTTTTGGTGGGATCTCCGTGCGTGTCTGTGCAGCGAAGCGCCAGTGGGTGGAATGACGGAACGACAATGACAACTTCCTCACGAAACAGGGTAATGTAATCGAATTCCGGGGATTCCGTATCAAAACAGGTACCGAGGGAAAAGGAACAGGTGCCGTCGAGAACCATTTTTCTCAGATGGCTCATGTAGCCATCCATCAGACGCAGACGAACATGCGGGTACCTTGAAGAAAAGCGGGAGAAAATCTTGGAAGCAATTTCGGAACCGCGCAGCGGAGTAACCCCAATGCGGATTTCGACAGGAGCAGCGGTACCAAGCTGCCGGATGGACTGAAGCGTGCGCTCCTGGGTGGCCAGAATCCGTCTGGCGGCATCCAGATAGATGCGTCCGGCCGGTGTCAGAAGCAGTTTCTTTTTGTCACGGATGAACAGGTCCATGCCAAGTTCCTGTTCCAGGTCAGATAGAAAGACGCTTAAGGTGGGCTGCGAAATTCCCAGGCGTTTCCCGGCACCGGACAGGGTCTGGCATTCTGCCAGGGCGATGATATAGGACATATTCTTAATCTGCACAGTGGGTCTCCTTTTCCTTTATTTCTTTTCTGAGAATATCTCATAATTTCCAAAATGTCAATAAAGTATAGTTTTTTGTAATATTATATATAGCGAAAGATGGATTGTGCATTCTATAACGAAATGGTACAATTTCTCCATAATCAAGAGAGATAAAAGAAGATACAGCTGTGCCCTGTAAGGCCAATGATCATGAACAGCGCCAGCAGTCTATCTTTTTTTATCAGAAAATGTAATGAGGGAGAAATTGAGATGAATGTACAGATGATGATGGCATTATGTATCCTGGTCTTTATGGTTGTCATGCTTCTGACCCATAAGCTGCCGTATGGCGTTACAGCAATGATCTGCTGTGTTTTGTTTGTGTTTACCGGAGTGTTAGATTTAAAAACGGCCTTTTCCGGCCTTTCCAGCAGTACCACGCTGATGATCGCACCGATGATCGTTGTGGCAAGTGCCCTTGGAAAAACGAGTTTGATCCACCGTCTCAGAGGCGTGATGGGCAAACTGCAGGGCAAGAGCGGCCTGCTTCTGATTGCGGGCATGTGTGGAATGACCATTCTTCTGTCTCAGTTAATGGGTCAGGTTGCATGTATTTCCGTTATGCTCCTGTTCATCCAGACCTTTGATGAGGATAGTGAGTATGCTCCGTCCAGACTGTTATTCCTGGTTGCAACCATCAACTGCCTTGCAACTTCCAAGTTCCCGATCGGTATGGGCGCAACCATGCCGGGAACCATTACTTCCTATTATCAGGGACTGGTTGGCCCGGAGGATTATCTGTGTATTACCGATTTCTTCAAAGCTGGTATTCTTCCGCTGATCGTAGGAACCATTTACTGTGTTCTGTGCTACCGCCTGATTCCGAACGGTTCCTTTGACAAGACTCAGGTAAAAGATGTAAAAGACGCAGCGCCGATCTCTAAAAAAGATGAGTACATGATCTTCGGCGTATTTGCCGTGATCATGCTGGGCTTCATGTTCACCAACCAGCTGGGAAGCGATATTACCAACGTTATCCCGTCTGCCGGACTTCTGGTTCTGATCGTATTTGGCGTACTGGAAATTCCGGAGGTTATGAAGACCCTGACCTGTGATATGGTATGGATGGTTGCCGGAATGAGCGTTGTTTCCACCGCACTCTCCAAAACCGGTGTCGGTGAGCTGATCGGTCAGACCGTTCTGAACATTCTTGGCGGACATCCGAGCGGACTGTTTGTAAGTATTGTATTCTGTGTTGCATGCGCACTGATGACCAACTTCATGTCCAACATGGGAACCATGGCCCTGATGAGCCCGATTGCGGCATCCACTGCACTGGCAGGCGGTATGAACGTAAAGGCGGTAGTTCTTTGCTGCTGCGTATCCGCATGGCTGGCATTTGTTATGCCGACCGGCTGCTCCGGTACCATGATGGCATTTGGTATCGGCAACCAGAATCCGATGAAGACATTGAAATTTACACTGCCGCTTCTGGCACTGACTCTGGTGGCACTGATCATTGGAATCAATATTTTCTTCCCAATTTATGGTTAAGGAATAGTTACAGATATGGCAAAATGAACGAGGAGAATGAACTATGAAAGCAATTTTTAACCCGGGTACCAGCAAAAAAGCGCTGACCCTGATGGATAACATCGTGTATTCCACAGTGAAAGATCTGGAAGGCAATCCGCTGGAGCTGAAACTTTCCGTGCTGCTCCAGAACGGAAACAGCGAGATGCGTGCTGCTGTCGGTGAGGATGATCCGAAAGAGGATCACACCCCAAAGCCTGCGCTGGTATGGATTCCGGGCGGTGGCTGGAAGGGCTGCGATAAAAACCTGATGCTGGGAGAGATGACAGAGTTCGCAAATGCCGGTTATGTAGTTGTGTCTATCTACTACCGCAGCAGTGCCGAGGGGCATTATCCGGACCAGCTGATCGATGTGAAGACCGCAATCCGCTTTGTCCGTGCCCATGCGGCAGAATTTGAGATTGATCCGGACCGGATTGGAATCTTTGGACGTTCTGCCGGCGGACATCTGGCTGCAGCGGCAGCTATGAACCAGGACGGCTTTGACAGCGAGGAGTGCAGCGGTTATTCTTCCAAGGTTCAGGCCTGCTGTGACATGTTCGGACCGGTGGATATTCCGGCGCTGATGGAAGTGGAGGAAAAGAAATTTTCCGATCCGAACTTCCGCTGGCATAAGGTAGAGGAGACCCATGGCGGCTGCCTGTTGGGCGGAGACCCGGCGACCATGAAAGAGCGTGGAGCAATGGCAAGTCCGGTGAATATGGTGAATCCGGGTATGTGCCCGATCCAGATCCTTCACGGCGACAATGATCCGCTTGTGCCGGTTGAGGACAGCAGTGAGCGTCTGTATCAGAAAATTGTGGATGCAGGCATGGAAGATAAGGTGGATTACTATGTGATTCCGGGCGCAGGCCATGGAACCAGAGAGTTCTTCCAGGATGCTACCAAGGAGCTGCAGATAGCATTCTTTGATCGGTATCTGAAATAAAACTGTTCGTTAATTAACAACCCCATATGTTTTGAAATCCATACAGAAAACGGCTTGAATTCCACGGATTTAAGCCGTTTTTTCGTGCATTCCGGGTATAGGAAATCTGCACATTGTATGAAATTCAAAAATACTCGTTGGCTTTTTAACTTAACTTGTATACAGAATACAGCAGGTGTAAAATAAAGCCGTAGTTGAGAAAATGTTGAATATAAAAGAACAAAAAGGGAGAGTAAGCTATGGCAGTACATGTAATTAATGAAGCAAACCGTTGTCTGAATTGCAAGAAACCGATGTGTATGCAGGGATGTCCGATCCATACCCCGATCCCTATGATGATCAAGGCATTTAAGGAAGGAAATTTAAACGAGGCGGGGGAGATGCTCTTTGAGAACAATCCCATGTCCATGATCTGTTCCCTGGTCTGCAATCATGAGAACCAGTGTGAAGGTCATTGCGTGCTGGGCCGTAAGGGCGAGCCGGTTCACATCAGCAGCATTGAGAATTATGTTTCCGATACTTATTTTGATAAAATGCAGATTCCGTGTCAGCCGAAGAATGGCAAGAAAGTTGCCGTCATTGGCGCGGGTCCTGCTGGTATTACCATCGCCATCCTGCTGGCGAAGAAGGGCTATGGCGTGACCATCTTTGATTCCAGAGATAAGATCGGCGGCGTGCTGCAGTACGGCATTCCGGCGTTCCGCCTGCCGAAGTCCATTCTGGAGCGTTATAAGCTGAAGCTTCGAGAGATCGGCATTAAGATCCGCCCAAATACCACCATTGGTGGGGCGCTGGAAATCAAGGATCTGTTCCGGGATGGCTATCAGAGCATCTTCATTGGAACCGGTGTGTGGAGACCGAAGACCCTGGGCATTAAGGGTGAGTCTCTTGGTAATGTCCATTTCGCAATCGACTATCTGGCAAACCCGGATTCCTATGATCTGGGCAATACCGTGGCCATTATTGGCATGGGCAACTCCGCAATGGATGTGGCAAGAACAGCCCTGCGCAAAGGCAGCCGTCATGTAACTCTGTACGCAAGAGGGCTGACCAGCAATGCAAGTGATCATGAGACAACCTATGCGAAGTTAGACGGAGCCCAGCTGGAATTTGGCTGGCAGCCGGTGGAAATCAACGACGATGGTCCGGTATTCAAAAAGATCCTGTTCGATGAGGAAGGCAATCAGACCGGTTACGACAAGACCCCGGTTCAGGTGAAGGCCGACAGCGTCATCATTTCCATTAGCCAGGGCCCGAAGAGCAAGCTGGTCAACACAACCGAGGGTTTAAAGGCTTCGGCGAACGGTCTTCTGGTAACCAACAGCTTTGGCGAGACGACTCATCCGGGCATTTTTGCGGCAGGCGATGTGGTATTAGGAGCCAAGACGGTTGTGCAGGCAACAGCTTACGCAAAGATGGTGGCAGATGCCATGGATAAGTATATGCGCGGCGAGTTGAAAGAAGAGGAAAGCGAAGCAGCAAAAACAGAAGCATAACAGCAGGAAATGCGGAGATTGCGGGAAATAACAGAAATACGCAAAAGGATGCAGGCAGTTGAGGCATGAATGAGAGAACGGCGTATAAATTCAGAATATTCTGAATTTATACGCCGTTTTTTGCGTGTATAGAAAAATGTACGGTTTTTTTCGGCTTCTATATGGCTTCTTTATGCTTCCATAACAGAAAATATATGGAAAATTCTGGTTTTTAACGTCATCTAAACTCTTAGAAAAACTTTCTGAAATCGCAGTTTGGCGAATTTCCATTTTGAAAAATGCGTTGTTATAATCCAGGTAAGAGGTGCGAAGAAAGCACCGAAAAACAAAAAGGAGATGAGAGGTATGTTCTTTAAAAAGTACGGAGACATCGTAGTTGGCGTATTTTTCATGGCATTGGGAGCCCTGCTGGTAATCATGGCTCAGATGCTTCCGAAATCCAAAGTTATGGAGATCGGACCGGATTTCATGCCTACGGTAATCGGTTCAGTTACCTTTATTCTGGCAGCAATCCTGACATTTTTAAGCATCAAAAATTTTAAAATGCATGCGAAGGAGCTGGAGCATGCGGAAATTCCGGACTGTGATTACAAGCGTGTAATTTCCAGTATTATTCTGGTTCTGTGTTATGTGTTTATCCTGCAGCCGATCGGATTTATCATTTCGACTCTGCTGTACCTGATGTTCCAGATGGTGGTGCTGTCACCGGATGATGAGCGTGACGGAAAGCATATCATCCGTCTGGCCGTGATCAATGTAGTGTTTACCCTGGCAGTCTTTTTCCTGTTCCGTTATGGTTTCAAGATCGTGCTGCCGGCAGGTGTTTTTACGATTCGATTATAATAAGGAGGACAAAAGATTATGCAGGCATTGGGACTTTTAGGAAGTGCGTTTGTCGGTATTTTACATCCGGTATCCATCCTTATGATGATTGCCGGTGTTGCGATTGGTATTGTATTTGGTTCTATCCCGGGACTGTCCGCGTCCATGGCAGTAGCACTGATGCTGCCGTTAACCTTCAGCATGACGCCGTCTTTGGGTATGAACACGCTGGTAGCGGTTTATATCGGAGGTATCTCCGGTGGACTGATCTCCGCGATTCTGTTAAATATGCCGGGTACGGCATCTTCCATTGCGACCTGTTTTGACGGTCATCCGATGGCAAAACGTGGTGAAGCCATGAAGGCTCTGGGACTTGGCATTGTGTTCTCGGCTCTGGGTTCCATTTTCTCCTTCATTATTTTAACCTTCTGCGCACCGCTTCTGGCGGATGTCGCTCTGAAATTTACTCCGGCTGAGAACTTCGGTATCTGCTTCTTCGCACTGACGATGGTAGCGATCCTTTCTTCCGGTAATATGATCCGCGGTCTGCTGGCCGGTCTGTTCGGCCTGATGTTTACCCTGGTCGGTATGGCTCCGATTGACGGAACACCGCGATTCACCTTTGGTTCTTCCAGTCTGATGGCAGGCTTTGACACCCTTCCGACCCTGATCGGTATCTTTGCGATCGCGGATATCCTGGTTACCGCGGAGAGCATGAAGGGCGGACGTGTAGAAACCATCCCGATTAAGAAGGTAAAAGGCTTTGGCTTTAGCTGGCAGGAATTTGTGTATCATCTGCCAAACTTCTTCCGTTCTTCCCTGATTGGTACCGGTATCGGTATTCTGCCAGGTATCGGCGGTTCTACCTCTGGTATGCTGTCTTACGTAACCGCAAAGAACATGTCCAAGCATCCGGAGGAGTTTGGTAAGGGCTGCCCGGACGGTGTTGTAGCAACTGAGTCTGCCAACAACGCGACCATCGGAGGCGCTATGATCCCGCTTTTGGTACTTGGTATCCCGGGTGACGGCGTTACCGCAATGATGTTAGGCGGCTTCCTGATCCATGGACTGTCTGCAGGCCCGCTGCTTTTCGTGAAAAATGCAGATGTTGTATATGGAATCTTCGCAGCCTGCATGCTGTGTACCGTGATCATGCTGGTGGTTGAGTGGACCTGTATCAAGGGCTTCGTTCAGGTATTAAAGGTTCCGAAGCACATCCTGCTTCCGCTGATCCTGGTTCTTTGCTGTGTCGGCGCGTATGCGACCAACAACCGGATCTTTGATGTACAGTCCATCCTGATCTTCGGTATCGTAGGTTATGTATACCATAAATTCAGCCTGCCGACTACTCCGTTTGTTCTGTGCTTCCTGATCGGTGAGATGCTGGAAACCTACTTAAGACGAGGCATCATGCAGTACAAGTCCTTTGGCGCATTCTTTGCAAGACCGATCTTTGATGCATTCTTCTTTGTTGCCATCGGAGTTCTGGTATGGACCGTCATGAAGGAATTAAAAGCGTACAAGATCAAAAAACAGAGCATGTAGTGTCAGAAAAATCCTGATAAAAGAAAAAGGGGTGCGCAGGCACCCCGGAAAGAGGAAGGTTTACTTATTATGAAGAAAAAACTTGTTATGGCCGTTATGGCAGGAACCATGGCTTTTAGTCTTGCAGCATGCGGAGGCAGCAGCACATCGGATACAACTGCGGCAGCAGCCGGAAATACGACAACGGCGGACGGCAGTCAGGCAGATGCTTCCGGCAGCACCGGCGGCTCTGCATGGGAACCGAGCACTACGGTTTCCATCGTGGTTCCTGCAGGCGCAGGCGGAAACACAGATCTTTCTGCCCGTGTATTCGCGCAATATGCAAAGGAGCTGACCGGCCATGACTTCATCGTTGTGAACGCGAATGGTGCAGCTGGTTCTGTAGCGGCAAACCAGGTCCTGGCAGCTGCTCCGGACGGACAGACCTTTCTGTATGGACACAATCTGGTAAATGTTGCCAATATCGCAGGCGTTACCGATTACAACTATACGGCATTCAAGCTGGGCCCGACCTTTGCAAAGGATCCGGCACAGCAGCTGTATGTAAACTCTGAGAAATATAAAGACTTAGACGAGTTCATTGCTGCGGCAAAGGCAGCACCGGGACAGTTAAAGGCATGCACCGAGGTTGGCGCATATACCTACTACGAGCTGCTTGCCTTCGAGAAGGCGGCAGATATTGATCTGGATCTGGTGGATGTAGGCTCCAACTCGGATAAGATTGCGGCAATGCTTTCCGGCCAGGTTGACCTGATGCCGGGCGCATACATCAACTGTAAGGATTATCTGACTGCAGGCCAGTTTACCTGCCTGGGTGCTCCGACCGAAGAGCGGTATGATATGATCAAAGATATCCCGACCTTAAAGGAGCAGGGTATAGATCTGGTATATCCGGACTGTGATTTCTCCTTCTACTTCCCGGCAGATACCTCAGACGATGTGATTGCCTACTATGAAGATCTGGTACAGAAGATCCTGGCTGATCCGACGGCTTCTGAGGCGGTTGCAAATGTAGATATGATGCCATACTACTTAAATGCAGAGGATTCCGCAAAGAACGATGAGCAGATCTACAATACCATCAAGGAAATTGCGGACAGCATCGACCAATAACAGCTGATCCAGCAAAACAGAAGCAAAGGCCCCGTGAAAGCCCGCCGGAGATGGCGGCTTTTGCGGGGCCTTTAGGGTTAAAGGAGAATCATGTTCAGATCTGATCCGGCTGGATCGTTTTCCACCACTCACTGGCGAGCCGGATGAATTCCCGGGCACCGGTGCTTAAGTAGCCGGTGGTGGGGTAACTGACGGTAATGTCCCAGGTGGGATGTCCCGGCAGACGGAAACAGGCCAGCTCATCTGATGGAATCCTTGTATAGTACCAGGGAACAATGCCGCAGCAGATGGTGGATTTTACCAGGGATACAATACCGGCGGTGTTGTTGCTTTCAAACAGGACGTTTGGCTGGAAATCGCTCCGGGCAAAGATCTGGTCACAGAGGCTGCGCAGCGTGGAATTGCGGTCCATCAGTACAAAGGGCTCGTAACGGAGCTCGTTTAAATCCAGTGTGGCCAGGAGTTCTCCCGGCGGGGCGGCTTTTTGCGCCACCGGGTGGCCAGCCGGGATGATGGCGATCAGCTCTTCGCTTCCGAGCACTTCATACTGGTTCTTCTGCCAGTCGGATCTGGAAAGAACCTGAAAGCCTACATCCAGTTCCCCGGAGGCAATGGCAGCCTGCTGGGCGGATACCCGCATTTCCAGAGGCCGCACGGTGAGGTTTGGCATGGTGCAGTGAAGCTCCGGGTAGATGGCAGTGAACATATCAAGCCCCCGGCCGGGGCAGAGGCCAATATTTAAAAGACCCTTGCGCAGGCGGGAAACGTCGTAGAGCTGGTTGTAGGTATCTTTTTTGATCTGCATCATTTTTTTGGCGCCCTCCACATAGATGCGCCCTGCATCCGTCAGACACCATTTGTTTTTGGTGCGCTGGAAGAGCGGGGTGCCCAGTTCCCGTTCCAGTTTTAGGAGCTGCTGGTTTAAGGCAGACTGGGTGATGAACAGTTTTTCTGCTGCTTTGGTGATGTTGTTTTCTTCTGCAATTTTCAGGATATATTCAATTTGTCTGGTGTCCATAGACATCCTCCGTATTTTTGTTTCATACCGTTGCACATAGTTCAGAAACGGATTTCCAAGTTTATTGTAACAGCAAAATGAGAAAATGCGCCGGCTCTCAAAAAGGTCTTAACGGAACTCTAACGGAGAACGTTAGAAAACCGTAAAGAATTTATAAAATATTTCCGGAGCTCTTGACAATGTGACAGGCTGTCATTATAATATGACACATTGTCACACTGAAAAGTGACAGATTGTCATAAAATAAACAATATGAACTATTTTTACAAAAGAGAAACGGGGAGGAGGTGCTTAACATGCCTACGGAACGATTTTATCGTCTTCCGGAAGCGAAAAAGCAGGTGATCCGGCAGGCCGCCATCAAGGAATTTGCGCGAGTTCCCTTTGAGAAGGCCTCCATCAACCAGATCATCCAGAACGCGGATATTTCCCGCGGAAGCTTTTACACCTATTTTGAAGATAAGCAGGATGTGGTCCGCTATATTTTTGAGGACAATGCAAGACAGATGCAGGAATGCTGCGAAAGGGAGCTGGAAAGAAATGGCGGTGATCTCTTTGGCATGCTGGAGTGGCTGTTTGAGTTTACGATCCACAAGCTGGAAGAGTCGAAGGAGATGATCGAGCTGGTGCGCAATGTCTGCTCCTACCAGGAGAATACCAGGGCCATGGGCTTTGAAATCGGATACAGACCCCCCATGGGAAGCCCGGGAAAAGAAGAAATGACCCAGTGGCTCGCAAAGCGGATCCGCATGGAACAGTTTACAAGACGTTCGGAGGAGGGACTGAATGTTGTGTTGCAGCTGGGGGTTACATCCCTGATCTTAGCGGTGCGCTTTTACTATGAGCAGCCGGATCAGCTGGATCAGATCCGGAAACGTTATCTGGATTCCCTGGAAGTGATTAAGCATGGAGCCCTGATTTCGTAATAAGTATGAAAGAATCACGATCATAAAAAGTGGAAAATAAGAGGAGACAGCTATGAAAAAGAAAGTAGTAATTGCAGGAGTGGTAGTAGCGGCGATTGCGGTTGTGGCTGGCATCAGCGCAATGCGCAAGAAGCCGGTGGAAGAGGAAACCCTGATTCCGGTAGTAAACGTAGAGAACCCGCAGATGGGAAGCATTGAGCTGTACCGCAGCCTGGTGGGCAAGGTAGAGCCGTCTGACGTGGTTTACATTTACCCGAAGGCAGCCGGTGAGATTACTGACGTGTTCGTAAAAGCCGGTGATATGGTGCAGGAGGGACAGCCAATTTGCAAGATTGATACCAAGCAGGTGGAGGCAGCGAGACTCCAGATGGAATCCGCGCAGCAGGCCATGAACGATGCCAACACCAACCTGGGCCGTCAGCAGGCACTGTTTGCGGCAGGCGATATCGCCAGCGTGGCATTTGAGCAGGCCCAGACCCAGGCGAAGAACGCCCAGATTGCATACGATTCCGCAAAGCTGAATTATGATTATCAGGTGGAGTTTGCAAACGTGACCGCACCGATTTCCGGTAAGGTAGAGACCTGCAACGTTGAGGTTCACGACAACGTGGCTTCCCAGGTGCTTCTGGCCGTGATTTCCGGCGAGGGCAGCAAGTCCATCACCTTCTCGGTTCCGGAGAAAGTGGTAGCCGAGCTGCATGTGGGCGATCCGATTTCTGTAGATAAGAACGGCACGGATTACCAGGGTACCATCAACGAGGTCAGCAGCATGATCGATGATTCCACCGGACTCTTTAAGGTAAAGGCTTCTGTGGAAAACGGTGACGCGCTTCCGACTGGTTCCACCACCAAGCTTTCCGTCATTTCTGACCGTGCGGATAATGTACTGACTATTCCGGTTGACGCCGTTTACTATTCCGGCGGCGATGCTTATGTGTATACATACGACAACGGAACTGTTCATTATGTTCCGGTCGAGGTTGGTTTATATGATTCTCAGAAGGCACAGATCCTTTCCGGTATCAACGCTTCCGATGAAGTGATCACCACCTGGAGTTCCGAGCTGTATGAGGGTTCCCAGGTACAGAAGGCAGATCCGAACGCTGCGGCAGATACCCAGGCAGCAGGAGAAAACGCAGCAGAGACTTCTGCTGACGCGCAGGGCGCAGACCAGGCAGAGGGTACAGAGGCAGCAGAAACCTCAGCAGCAAGCGGCAACTAGTGTGAGAGCAGAAGGAGGAAAACATCAATGGGATTAACAAAATCAGTCCTGAAGCGGCCGGTTACCGTGGTCATGGTAATCCTGTGCCTGATCGTGTTCGGTCTTCAGTCTGTTCTTGGCGCGAAGCTGGAGCTGATGCCGACCATGGAAATGCCGGTACTTATCGTGTATTCCGTATATCCGGGAGCCAGCCCGGAGGATGTAAACGATCTGGTAAGTACGAAGATCGAGAATGAGATTGGTTCTCTGAGCGGTGTTGATACCATTCAGTCCCGTTCCATGGAGAACGTATCTCTGGTTATCATCCAGTATGATTACGGTAAAGATATCGATGAAGCATACGATGATTTAAAGAAGAAGATGGACGCCCTGGAGGGAGATCTCCCGGATGACTGTAACTCCCCGGTGATCATGGAGTTAAACATCGATGAGATGGATACCGTGTCCCTGGCGGTCAACAACAAGGCTGAGTCCGACCTTTATAACTATGTAGACAACAAGATTGTTCCGGAATTTGAGAAAATCACCACCGTTACCGATGTCAGCATCAGCGGTGGACAGAAAGAGTATATTCAAGTACAGCTGGTTCCGGAAAAACTGGAGCAGTATCATTTAAATCTGGCTTCCGTAGCTACTGCCATCGGCAGCGCGGATTTCACTTATCCGGCCGGCGATACCATCGTGGGCGGACAGAAGCTTTCCGTCAGTGCCGGAACCCAGTATGATACGGAAGAATTATTAAAGTCCATTCCTCTGACTTTGGGAAATGGCAATGTCATTTACCTGTCCGATATCGCAAACGTACAGATGGCGAAAGAGGACGCAAGCAGTATTGCCCGCTATAACGGCGAGGATACCATTTCCATCGGTATCAAGAAACAGCAGAGCGCATCTGCGGTGGATGTTTCCAAAGAAGTAAAGAAAACCATCAAGAACCTGATGGATGCAGATGAAAACCTGGAGATCATCACCGTAAGTGATACCAGTGATGAGATCAACTCTTCCTTAAAGAGCGTTATGCAGACCATGGTGATGGCAGTTGTGGTTTCCATGCTGATCATCTTCCTGTTCTTCGGTGAGCTCAAGGCATCCCTGATCGTTGGTACTTCCATCCCGATCTCCATCCTGGCTGCCCTGATCCTGATCCAGGCCATGGGCTTCTCCTTAAACGTCGTTACCTTGTCGAGCCTGGTACTCGGTGTTGGTATGATGGTAGATAACTCCATCGTAGTGCTGGAGAGCTGTTTCCGTTCCACCAAAGGAAAAGGCATTGTGGGTTACCGGGAAGCTGCCCTGGAGGGAAGCGGCATTGTGCTGCAGTCCATCATCGGCGGTACCGTGACCACCTGTGTTGTATTCCTGCCGCTGGCTCTGTTACAGGGTCTGACCGGCCAGATGTTTAAACCGTTAGGATTTACCATCATCTTCTGTATGGTGGCATCCTTGATCAGCGCAATGACCATCGTTCCGCTGTGTTACTGCTTCTACCGTCCGCAGGAGAAAGAAGACTCTCCGGTAGGAGGCATTATCCGTGCCATGCAGAATGGCTACCGCAGCATCATGAAGGTGCTGCTTCCGAAAAAGAAAACGGTTATCTTCACTTCCATCGCATTGCTGGTGGCTGCCTTCTGGATGGCATCCCAGCTGCGTATGGAGCTGATGGTTTCCGATGATACCGGCGAGATTTCCGTTACCATCGAGACCCGTCCGGGCCTGACTCTGGAAGAGGAAGATAAGATTTACGAGCAGGTTGAGAAGATTGTTACTGCAGATGAAGACCTGGATTCTTACATGTTAACGTCCGGCGGAAGCGGTATGTCTGCCATGACCAGCTCCGGCGCAACGCTGACTGCCTACTTAAAGGATGACAGAAAGCGCGAGACCAATGAGGTCATCAAAGAGTGGAAGCCGCTGTTAAACCAGATCGCAGGCGCGAACATCTCTATGGATGTGGCATCCTCTTCTACCATGACCAGCAGCACCTCCGGTATTGAGTACATTTTACAGGGTACCCAGTACGATGAGCTGAAGAGTGTATCCGACCAGATCACCAAAGAGCTGTTAGAGCGCCCGGAGGTTTCCAAGGTACACAGTACCCTGGAGAATGCGGCACCGGTTGTCAAGCTGAACATTGATGCGGTGAAGGCCAATGCCGAGAATATCACCCCGATCCAGATCGCCGGCACCGTCAGCAGCATGCTGGGCGGCAAAGAGGCAACGACCTTAAACGTAGACGGTGAGGATGTCAGCGTTATGGTCGAGTACCCGGATGATGAGTATGACACCATTGATAAATTAAAAGGCATCGTCCTTGCAAACAATGCAGGCGGCTCCGTGGCTCTGGCAGATGTGGCAGACATTGTCTTCCAGGATAGCCCGAACACTATCACCAGAAAAGATAAGCAGTATCAGGTGACCATTACCGGTGATGTTCCGACCGATGATGCCCGCCAGATCGACGCGATTGAGAACAAGTTATACAATGAAGTAGTAAGCAAGCACCTGACCCCGACCATCACCCGTGGATTGAACTCTCAGGATGAGAGCATGAAGGAGGAGTTCGGAAACCTGGGAACTGCCATCATTACGGCAATCTTCCTGATTTTCGTAGTCATGGCAGCACAGTTTGAGTCTCCGAAGTTCTCCCTGATGGTTATGACCACCATCCCGTTCTCCCTGATCGGTTCCTTCGGACTTCTGTATCTGGCCGACTGCCCGATCAGTATGGTATCCCTGCTGGGATTCCTGATGTTAGTCGGAACGGTAGTTAACAACGGTATTCTTTATGTCGATACCGTAAACCAGTACCGTACGGAGATGGACCGTGACACCGCCCTGATCGAGGCCGGCGCGACCCGTCTGCGCCCGATCCTGATGACCACCCTGACCACGGTCGTATCCATGATCCCGATGGCGCTGGCCTACGGCGACAGCGGTAAGAGCATGCAGGGTCTGGCCCTGGTAGATGTGGGCGGCCTGGTGGCTTCCACGATCCTGGCACTGTTAATGCTGCCGATCTACTATGAGGTCATGAGCCCAAAACGCAAACCGGAACCCCATTATGATTAATAAGCCAGACGGCTTCGGAGGATGTTAGATGAAACGATTAAAACAGGCATTGTCTCTGGGACTGGCCGGAGTGATGATGACGGCGGCGCCGATGACGGCGCTTGCCAGCCCGGAGTTCTCCCGCAGCGCAGAGGAATGGGCCAGATTACAGGATAACAAGATCGAGTATGATGAGATTGCGGACCTGATCCACGAATACAATGCGACCGTCCAGAAAAATGCCATTGACTTAAGCAAGTTCCGCAAGGATTACGGCGAAAGCAATGATGAGTGGGCAAACCGTTACCGGGAACTGGCAGATGATCTGCAGTCGAGCCTGAGCTACCCGGATGTGGATGATTCGTCCTACGCAACGATCATGACAGCCATTGTAACCAGCGAGATGCAGATTGATAACTGGAGAAAAGCAGCCGATGAGGCAGTGGATGATTATATGACTTATTACTATAATTATGCTTCCGCCGAGGCGATGCTGACCTCCAATGCGCAGCAGCAGATGATCGCGTATTATGTAAATCAGCTGCAGCTGGAGCTGGACCAGAAAAATCAGGAACTGTTAAATGAAACCTATCAGAGTGTTCAGACCCAGCAGTCTCTTGGCATGGCAACCGATGTGGATGTGCTGTCTGCGGAGGAAAACTTAAGAAATGCCAACAAGGCAATTCTGGATGACCAGAATACCATTGAAAACAATCAGGAAAAACTGTTTGTTGCCCTGGGCTGGAAACACGATGACCGGCCGGAGGTCGGCGAGCTGCCGGATCCGGATCTGAACCGGATCGCATCCATGAATCCTGCAGTGGATAAAGAGCAGGCAGTGGAGAACAGCTATACCATGAAGGTAAACAAGCGGAAACTGGAAAACGCAAAGAGCAGCGATACAAAAGAAACTCTGGAAAAGACAATCCGCGAGGATACCCAGAGCATCGGGGCTTCCGTGACCAGCAGCTATCAGAATGTACTGGCAGCGAAGGCATCCATGGAGCTGAAGGAGGCACAGGCACAGCTGCAGGAAAAGAGCATGCAGACAACGGAGCGCCAGTATCATCTTGGCATGATCGGAAGACTGGATTATCTGAACAGAAAGTATGCGTACGATTCTGCCGTGATCCAGACTCAGATTGCAAAGTATAACCTGCTTCAGGCAATCCAGTCCTATGAGTGGGTACTGAACGGACTGGCAAATGCATCATAAGGCGGTGAGAAGGATGAGAAAAAATTGCAGCCGGAAGGCGTATCTGAAACGCGTGGGAGCAGCGGTGCTTGCCGGCACCATGCTTCTTGCGGCAATGCCGGGGACTGCGTTTGCGGCGTATGCCCCGGTCACCGGCAACCCGGAGGACACCTATGATGCAGAAACCTGGGCAAAACTTCAGGACAATGTGCTGGAATACGATGAAATCCCGGATCTGGTGCATGTCTACAACAGCAACATTTCAGAAATCTGGAAAAACCTGAGGGAAACGAAAGAAAAGCTCGACCGCAATATTCAGGAACTGGACAGCCTGAGCGGCAATATGAAACGCCTGAAGGATGACGCGAAAGACCAGGGAAATATGATGAATTATGGTAATTACACCATGCAGGAAATCATCCTTGGAAAGGTTGCGTCGGGTCTGCGCAGTACGGATCTGTACAGCCAGAAAACTGTGGCCAGCATTCAGAAAGGCGAAAAGCAGATTACGAAAGCGGCTCAGTCCCTGATGATCACCTATGATTCCTTGTTAAAGCAGCGCAACACACTGGAAAAACTGCAGGAGCTTTACGCAAAGCAGTATCAGATTGCGGTGAACAAACATGCCCTCGGCATGGCTACCGATCAGGAGGTCCTGACGGCCCAGACGAATCAGCTTTCCGCGGCGAGCTCCGTGGCATCACTGGATGGCGGACTGCTGCAGTTAAAGCCGAACCTCTGCACCTTGACTGGATGGGCAGCGGATGCTTCCCCGGAGCTGGCTCCGATCCCGGAGACCGATGTGTCGCTGATCGACCAGATGAACCTGGAAGAGGACACGAAGAAGGCCATCGGCAATAATACTACGCTGATCAGCCAGCGTACCTCTGCCAAGGGTACCAGCAATGCCAGCATTGAGGGCCGCCTTGGCATTATTGAGGAAGGCGAGCAGAAACTGACCATTGAGATGAAACGTCTGTATAACGATGTGTATACACAGAAAGAAGCCTTTGAAGGCGCAAAAGCCGGATTCCAGGCAGCCCAGAAGACCCATGACAAGTATACCCGCATGTACCAGATGGGACTTCTCGGAGAGTCTGATTATATTGGAACCGAAATTTCCTATTATCAGGCAAAGAGTTCCTATGAGAGCGCGGATACCGCGCTGCGCCTGGCTATTGAAACCTACAACTGGGGTGTTCAGGGCCTGGCAGCAGTCGAATAAAATTCAGCCGGCATTGTGTGATGGCAGCGCCGGCTGCAGATAAGGGAAAAAGAAAAATTGAATTTTTAAATCAGGGCGGTGATCCTCAAGCAGGGGATAATCGCCCTGATTCAGTTTCTCCTGAAGCTCTTTTCGGCTCTCCTCCGGAATCTCTTTGCAGACTTCATCCAGAAAGCAGAACTGCGGGTAGAGCACACACCACCAGTTGTGCCCTTTTCCGTCTCCGAGAATCACGCGGACGGCATCGTAAGTGCCGCAGGGAACGACCAGGCCGTCGTAGACGCGGGTAGGAAACCAGGTGCGCTCCAGATCAAGGCGGGCCTGATAGGGAGCCTGTTTCTCTGTGAGAAAGCTGTCGGCGGCGGTTTCCAGACTGCGTTTGTTTTCGGAAAGCCAGGTGGTGACAGCTTCCTTGCTGTCGGCGGTTTCCAGCAGCCGGTCGTGAATATAGTCGAGAAGAAAGCTGCGCACCTCCAGCTTCACGGCCTGATCCTCCCGGGAATCACTGTTGGCGAGAATGTGGAAGCGCAGGATGGAAGGGGCAATGCGGTCTGCCAGTGCTTCCCGGCTTTTCTGCAGGTTTCCCATGGTAAGCAGCAGGAAAAGAAGAAGGAGAGATAAGAACAGGATTCGGCGTGCAGCAGGAGCGTAATCCGGTGTGAGCGGACCTGAAGGTGCACGGAATTTTGGTTTCATGGAAAAAGCCTCCTTCTGCCAGGGAATTCTTTGTATTCTTGTGTACCCTGTCACTTCTTAAGTGTTGACAGATATGTTATAATTAATCAGATATTTTGGAAAAGAGAGGGAATCTGTTATGGGTAAAAAGAAAATTGCAGTCCTGTTTGGCGGGCAGTCTTCGGAACATGTAGTATCCTGTGTGTCTGCGGCAAATGTGATTGACCAGATAGATAAAGAAAAATACGACCTGCTCCTCATCGGCATTACCGAGGAAGGCCACTGGGTGAAGGCAGACAGCGTGGAGGATATCCGCTCCGGTGCCTGGAGAGAGAGCAAGGTGGATGTCGTTATCTCCCCGGACGCAACCAGGAAGTGCGCCCTGATCACCGAGAATGGCGTGACCAGAGAAGAGAAGATTGATGTGGCATTCCCGGTACTCCACGGCCTTTATGGCGAGGACGGCACCGTTCAGGGCCTGTTCGAGCTGGCAAAGATCCCGTATGTAGGCTGCGGCGTGCTGGCTTCCGCAGTATCCATGGATAAGCTGTACACCAAGATCATCGTAGATACCCTGGGCATCCGTCAGGCAAAATACGTTCCGGTGATGCGCTGGGAGATGGAAAAAGATATGGATATCCCGGTGGCAGCGGTAGAGACTCACTTCCAGTACCCGGTATTTGTAAAGCCGTCCAACGCAGGCTCTTCCCGCGGCGTCAATAAGGCAGAAAACCGGAAGGAGCTGATCGCGGCCTTAAAAGAGGCTGCAAAGCATGACCGCAAGATTCTGGTGGAGGAGACCATTGTGGGCCATGAAGTAGAGTGCGCGGTTCTTGGCGGCGGCCAGAAACCGGTAAAGGCTTCCGGCGTCGGTGAGATCCTGGCAGCAGCAGAGTTCTATGATTTTGACGCAAAGTATAACAACGCAGAGTCCCGTACCGTCATTGGACCGGAGCTTCCGGGCAATTCCGCGGAAGCGGTCCGCGAGGCGGCAGCAAAGATCTTCAACGCGGTAGACGGCTACGGCCTGTCCCGCGTAGACTTCTTTGTCACCAACGACGGCGAGGTGATCTTCAACGAGATCAACACCATGCCGGGCTTTACCGCCATCAGCATGTATCCGATGCTCTGGGAGGCAGCAGGCATCCCGAAGCCGGAGCTGGTAGACCGCCTCATCGACCTGGCATTTGAGAGGTAAGCAGTATGATTGACAGAAACGCGCCGGTTGGCGTATTTGATTCCGGCGTGGGCGGCCTGACGGTAGCGAGAGAAATCATGCGGCAGCTGCCGGATGAGCGGATCATCTATTTCGGAGATACCGCCCGGGTTCCCTACGGAAGCAAGTCAAGAGACACCATCCTGCGTTATTCCCGCCAGATCATCCGCTTCCTGCGCACCAAAGAGGTCAAGGCCATCGTCATTGCCTGCAACACGGCAACGGCACTGACGCTGGATACCGTGGCAGCAGAATCGGACATTCCGATCATCGGCGTGATCAATGCCGGCGCCCGGACTGCGGTAGAGTCTACCCGTAATGGGCGGATCGGTGTTATCGGAACGGAGGCTACCATTGGCAGCGGCATCTATACCGAAGTTATGAAAAAGATGAAACCGGGTATCCAGGTATTTGGAAAGTCCTGTCCGCTGTTCTGCCCGCTGGTGGAAGAGGGATGGCTTCACGATCCGGTGACGGATGAGGTTGCGTCCCGCTATTTAAGCGTGCTGAAGGAAAAATACATTGACACGCTGGTGCTGGGCTGCACGCATTATCCGCTTCTGCGCTCTACCATGCGGCGCCTGATGGGAGAAGATGTGACGCTGGTAAATCCGGCTTACGAAACGGCCATTGAACTTCGGGGACTTCTTGCGGAGAATGGCCTGAGCCGTGATCCGTTTGCGCCATTTGCCGGAGAAAAACACCAGTTTTTCGTCAGCGACCTGGCAGAAAAATTTACGGATTTCGCAAGCTCCATCCTGCCGGAGGATGTAAAGGAAACCAAGAAGATTAACATTGAGGAATACTGAGGGTTATGACAAGAGACGTACTGATCCGCTTAAGCGGCCTCCAGGCCATGGAGGACGACGAGGGCGTGGTGGAGGTGATCACCGCAGGGGATTACTTCTGGAAGAATAACAAGCATTACCTGATTTACGATGAGGTGATGGAAGGAATGGACGGAACCATCCGCAATACCATGAAGCTGACTCCTGGGAAGCTGGAGATTAAAAAGAGCGGACCGGTGTCTGCCAATATGGTGTTTGAGGTGGACAAAAAGACCCAGACCCACTATGCCACCCCCATGGGAGAGATGCTGGTGGAGATGACCACCAGCCGGATCGGCTTTGAGGAAGAGGATGATCACTTAAAGGTTGAAGTGGAGTATTCCCTCGATATCAACTACGATCACGTTTCCGACTGCCGCATTGTCCTGGATGTGACATCGAAGGGCTGCGCAAAGCTGGAATTATAAAAACTTAAAAAAGAAGAGGCAGGCGCTTTCGCGCTTACCTCTTCTTTTTTGCTTTCATGATTTAATTTTCTTTTTTAAATCTCGCAAAGAAACCTTTTTTCTTCGGTGCCTGCGGGATTGCTCCACCGCGGACACTCTTGATCTCGGTAATGTAAAGACCGCTTACAACCACTTTTGCCTCGGTCTTAACCGGGAGTGATGCAAATACACGCTCGTCTGCCATCAGGGTCATAACCTTCGGACCTACCTTCGCCTTTACAACCGGAACCTTTGCCCAGCGCATGTACTTCGGGGTCTGCTCGTAAACGATCTTTGGAAGACCGGAATCTTTGATCTTCATTTTCTTTTTGTCGATGACCAGCATGGAAACAGTCTGTTTGGACATCTCCAGAAGCTGCTGCTGCTCAACCTGACGCTTTTCGAGCTTTCTTCCTAAGAAGTACAGAACCGCAAGAGCGATCACTGCGATTACCAGAATCACCAGCAAAACGTTTAAAAAAGTCTGCATGGGGCATACCTCCATTAGGTTCTTTTGTGTAACAGGACACACCTGTACGAAAAGTATAGCATTTTCAGCAAAAAAAATCAAGGAAAAACTTGACACCTTGACAGACGTATGATATTATGGAGTGTGCACTATTGTGGCGTTCTGGGCCTTTTGCGCCCAAAAATATGCCAGAAATTAGATTAGAAAACAGGGGTGAAACGTCAATGGAGAAAAGCAGAATGCGCCCGGTAACATCGGGAAAGAGCGTTAGAATGAGCTACTCAAGACAGAAAGAAGTTCTTGAGATGCCAAACCTGATTGAGATTCAGAAAGACTCCTATCAGTGGTTCCTCGATGAAGGATTAAAGGAAGTATTTGAAGATATCTCCCCAATCTCCGATTTCGCAGGTCATTTAAGCCTCGAATTCGTTGATTTTACATTATGTAAGGATGAAGTCAAATACAACATCGAAGAATGCAAAGAACGCGACGCAACTTACGCTGCACCTTTAAAGGTAAAGGTAAGACTTTACAATAAGGACAAAGAAGAGATCAACGAGCACGAGATCTTTATGGGAGATCTTCCGCTCATGACCGATACCGGCTCATTCGTAATCAACGGCGCTGAACGAGTTATCGTAAGCCAGCTGGTTCGTTCCCCGGGTATCTACTACGGAATCGGACACGACAAGATCGGTAAGGAACTGTATACCTGTACCGTAATCCCGAACCGTGGTGCATGGCTGGAGTATGAGACCGACTCCAATGATATCTTCTACGTTCGTGTAGACCGTACCCGTAAGGTTCCGGTAACCGTACTGGTGCGTGCACTGGGCTATGGCACCAACGCGGAGATCATTGATCTGTTCGGCGAAGAGCCGAAACTGCTGGCAAGCTTCGGAAAAGATACTGCAGAGAGCTATCAGGATGGCCTGTTAGAGCTCTACCGCAAGATTCGTCCGGGCGAGCCGTTATCCGTTGATAGTGCAGAAAGCCTGTTAAACAGCATGTTCTTTGACCCGCGTCGTTATGACCTGGCCAAAGTCGGCAGATATAAATTCAATAAGAAGCTTCACTTCAAAAACCGCATCAAGGGCCAGATTCTGGCAGAGGATGTGGTAGATGAGACCACCGGAGAGATTCTGGCAGAGGCTGGCACCAAGATCGACAAAGAGCTGGCAACCACCCTGCAGAACGCAGCTGTTCCGTTCGTTATGATCCAGGCAGAGGACCGCAACTACAAAGTCCTTTCCAACTTAATGGTAGACCTGGCAGCTTACGTGGACTTCGATCCGAAGGAAGCCGGTGTTACGGAATTAGTATATTATCCGGTATTAAAAACTATTCTGGAAGAAGCTGGCGATGACCAGGAAGAGTTAAAGAAACTGGTTCATAAGAACATCACCGAGCTCATTCCGAAGCACATTACCAAGGAAGACATCATCGCTTCCATCAACTACAACATGCATCTGGAAGGCGGCATCGGTACCCCGGACGACATCGACCATCTGGGCAACCGTCGTATCCGTGCCGTTGGTGAGCTGTTACAGAACCAGTACCGCATCGGTCTGTCCCGTATGGAACGTGTGGTAAGAGAGCGTATGACCACCCAGGATATGGACGGCATCACTCCGCAGTCCTTAATCAACATCAAGCCGGTCACCGCAGCAGTGAAGGAGTTCTTCGGAAGCTCCCAGCTGTCCCAGTTCATGGACCAGAACAACCCGCTGTCTGAGCTGACCCACAAGAGACGTCTCTCCGCACTGGGACCTGGCGGTCTGTCCCGTGACCGTGCCGGATTCGAGGTTCGAGATGTACACTACACCCATTACGGACGTATGTGCCCGATCGAGACTCCTGAGGGACCGAACATCGGTCTGATCAACTCCCTTGCAACCTACGCAAAGGTAAACGAGTACGGCTTCATCGAGGCGCCGTACCGTGTTGTAGATAAATCCGATCCGGCCAACCCGCGTGTAACCGATGAGGTTGTATACCTGACCGCAGACGAAGAGGATAACTTCGTTGTCGCACAGGCAAACACCCCGTTAGACGAGGAAGGCCATTTCGTAAACAACAACGTAGCCGGCCGTTTCCGTGAGGAGACTTCCGAGTTCCAGAAGAGAGCCATCGACTTAATGGACGTATCTCCTAAGATGGTATTCTCCGTAGCAACCTCCATGATCCCGTTCCTTCAGAACGACGATGCGAACCGTGCTCTGATGGGATCCAACATGCAGCGTCAGGCTGTTCCGCTTTTAAGAACTGAGGCGCCTGCAGTAGGTACCGGTATCGAGGGCAAGGCTGCGGTTGACTCCGGTGTCTGCGTTGTTGCAAAGCATGCCGGCGTTGTTGAACGTTCCGCTTCCAACGAGATCATCATCAAGAGAGATGACAACGGCGCGAAAGATGTTTACCATCTGATCAAATTCTCACGAAGCAACCAGTCCAACTGCTACAACCAGAAGCCGCTCGTTTACAAGAACGACCATGTTGAGGCAGGCGAGGTCATTGCAGACGGTCCGTCCACCAGCAACGGTGAGATCGCTCTTGGTAAGAACCCGTTAATCGGATTCATGACCTGGGAAGGTTACAACTACGAGGATGCGGTTCTCTTAAGTGAGAGACTGGTTATGGAAGATGTCTACACCTCCGTTCATATCGAGGAGTATGAGGCAGAAGCCCGTGACACCAAGCTCGGACCGGAAGAGATTACCCGTGATGTTCCGGGTGTCGGCGACGACGCGTTAAAAGACCTGGACGAGAGAGGCATCATCCGTATCGGCGCTGAGGTTCGTGCCGGTGATATCCTGGTTGGTAAGGTTACCCCGAAGGGTGAGACTGAGCTGACCGCAGAGGAGAGACTGCTGCGTGCTATCTTCGGTGAGAAGGCAAGAGAGGTAAGAGATACCTCCTTAAAAGTACCGCACGGTGCTTACGGCGTCATCATCGACGCAAAAGTATTTACCAGAGAGAACGGCGACGAGCTGGCTCCTGGCGTAAACCAGACTGTCCGCATCTACATCGCTCAGAAACGTAAGATTTCTGTAGGTGATAAGATGGCAGGACGTCATGGTAACAAGGGTGTCGTTTCCCGCGTACTTCCGGTAGAGGATATGCCGTTCCTGCCGAACGGACGTCCGCTGGATATCGTGCTGAACCCGCTGGGCGTACCTTCCCGAATGAACATCGGACAGGTCCTGGAGATGCACTTAAGCCTTGCATGTAAGGCACTGGGCTTCAACATTTCCACCCCGGTATTCGAGGGCGCGAACGAGGTAGACATCATGGATACCCTGGAAATTGCCAACGATTATGTAAACACCTCCTGGGAGGAGTTTGAAGAGAAATACAAAGATACCCTGAAACCGGAAGTTATGGATTACTTAGGCTCCCATCTGGAGCACCGTGAGCTGTGGAAGGGCGTTCCGCTCCGCCGCGACGGTAAGGTAAGACTGCGTGACGGACGTACCGGCGAGTACTTTGACAGCCCGGTAACCATCGGTCACATGCACTACCTGAAGCTGCATCACCTGGTTGACGATAAGATCCATGCACGTTCCACCGGCCCATACTCCCTTGTTACCCAGCAGCCTCTGGGTGGTAAGGCACAGTTCGGCGGACAGCGTTTCGGTGAGATGGAGGTTTGGGCTCTGGAGGCGTATGGCGCATCCTACACGCTGCAGGAGATCCTGACCGTGAAGTCCGATGATGTTGTCGGACGTGTGAAGACTTACGAGGCTATCATCAAGGGCGAGAACATCCCTGAGCCGGGTATTCCGGAGTCCTTCAAGGTACTGTTAAAAGAGCTGCAGTCCCTGGGTCTGGATGTAAGCGTACTGCGTGACGACGGAACCGAGGTTGAAATCGGTGAGAACGTAGATTACGGCGAGACCGATCTGCGTCACATCATCGAGGGCGACAGCCGCTACAACCGCGACGAGTCCTTTGGCGACTACGGCTATCAGCAGCAGGAGTTCAAGGATGGCGAGCTGGTTGGCGTCGAGAGCGACGATGACAGCAGCGATGATTTCGAGGGGGAATCTGACGACTACACCGACGATTCCTTTGATGAAGAATAATAGAAGGGAGTAACGCTCATGCCTGAGACAAATGAAACTTATCAGCCATTGACATTTGATGCCATCAAAATTGGCCTGGCTTCCCCGGAGAAGATTCTGGAGTGGTCACACGGCGAGGTAAAGAAGCCGGAGACCATCAACTACCGTACCTTAAAGCCGGAGCGCGACGGTCTGTTCTGTGAGCGCATCTTCGGACCGAGTAAGGACTGGGAATGTCATTGTGGTAAATATAAAAAAATCAGATACAAAGGCGTAATTTGCGACCGCTGCGGCGTTGAGGTAACCAAGTCCAGCGTCCGCAGAGAGCGTATCGGCCACATCCAGCTGGCTGCTCCTGTATCTCATATCTGGTACTTCAAGGGTATCCCGAGCCGTATGGGTCTCATTCTGGATATCTCCCCGAGAGTACTGGAGAAGGTTCTGTATTTTGCGTCCTACATCGTTCTGGACGCAGGTCAGACCGGCCTGCAGTACAAGCAGGTGCTCTCTGAGAAAGAGTACCGCGAAGAAGTGGAGAAGTGGGGCTACGGCAACTTCCGTGTCGGAATGGGTGCCGAGGCTGTTCTCGAGCTTTTAAAGAGCATTGATCTGGAGAAAGAGTCTGAAATGCTCAAACGCGAACTGAAAGAGTCCAGCGGCCAGAAACGTGCAAGAATCATCAAGAGACTGGAAGTTGTAGAGGCATTCCGCAATTCCGGAAACAAGCCGGAGTGGATGATCATGACCGTAATTCCGGTTATCCCGCCGGATATCCGTCCTATGGTACAGCTGGACGGCGGCCGTTTCGCAACCTCTGACTTAAACGATTTATACAGAAGAATCATCAACCGTAACAACCGTCTTGCCCGCCTGCTTGAGCTTGGCGCTCCGGACATCATCGTCCGCAACGAGAAGCGTATGCTGCAGGAGGCAGTCGATGCCCTGATCGATAACGGCCGCCGCGGCAGACCGGTAACCGGTCCTGGCAACCGTGCTCTGAAATCCCTTTCCGATATGCTGAAAGGTAAGCAGGGACGTTTCCGTCAGAACCTGCTCGGTAAACGAGTTGACTATTCCGGACGTTCCGTTATCGTCGTTGGACCGGAGCTGAAGATCTACCAGTGCGGTCTCCCGAAGGAGATGGCAATCGAGCTGTTCAAGCCGTTCGTTATGAAGGAGCTTGTTCAGAACGGAACCGCGCACAACATCAAGAGCGCGAAGAAGATGGTAGAGCGTCTGCAGTCCGAGGTATGGGACGTACTTGAGGATGTCATCAAAGAGCATCCGGTTATGTTAAACCGTGCACCTACCCTGCACAGACTGGGTATTCAGGCCTTCGAGCCGATCCTGGTAGAGGGTAAGGCAATCAAGCTGCATCCGCTGGTATGTACCGCGTTCAACGCAGACTTCGATGGAGACCAGATGGCAGTACATCTTCCGCTTTCCCAGGAAGCACAGGCTGAGTGCCGTTTCCTGCTCCTGTCTCCGAACAACCTGTTAAAGCCGTCTGATGGTGGCCCGGTAGCCGTTCCTTCCCAGGATATGGTACTTGGTATCTACTATCTGACCCAGGAGCGCCCAGGCGCTGTTGGTGAGGGCATGATCTTCAAGAGCGTGAACGAGGCAATTCTTGCATATGAGAACGCTGCTGTGACCCTGCACTCCCGCATCAAAGTAAGAGTAACCAAGACCATGCCGGACGGCACCGAGAAGACCGGTGTTGTAGAGTCTACCCTTGGCCGTTTCATCTTCAACGAGATCATCCCGCAGGATCTGGGCTTCGTTGACAGAAGCGTTCCGGGTAACGAGCTGGTACTTGAGGTTGACTTCCATGTAGGTAAGAAGCAGTTAAAGAAGATTCTGGAGAAAGTCATCAACGTGCATGGCGCTACCCAGACTGCTGTTACCCTGGATGATATCAAGGCAATCGGTTACAAGTATTCTACCAGAGCAGCCATGACCGTATCCATCGCGGATATGACCGTGCCGGCATCCAAACCGCAGCTTCTGGCAGACGCTCAGGCAACCGTTGACCGCATCGCAAAGAACTTCCGCCGTGGCCTGATCACCGAGGAAGAGCGTTATAAAGAGGTTATCGATACCTGGAAGACTACCGATGACCAGCTGACCAAAGACCTGTTAGGCGGTCTGGATAAGTACAACAACATCTTCATGATGGCAGACTCCGGTGCGCGAGGATCTGATAAGCAGATCAAGCAGCTGGCAGGTATGCGTGGACTTATGGCAGATACAACCGGTCACACCATCGAGCTTCCTATTAAATCCAACTTCCGTGAGGGTCTTGACGTACTGGAGTACTTCATCTCCGCTCATGGTGCACGAAAGGGTATGTCCGATACCGCGCTGCGTACCGCAGACTCCGGTTACCTTACCCGTCGTCTGGTAGACGTATCCCAGGATCTGATCGTACGTGAGGTAGACTGCTGCGAAGGCAAGGATATCCCGTACATGGAGATCAAGGCATTCACCGATGGCAAAGAGACCATCGAGAGCCTGGAGGAGCGTATCACCGGCCGTTACATCGCTGAGACCATCACCGATCCGGAGACTGGAGAAGTGGTTGTAAAAGCAAACCATATGTGTACTCCGAAACGTGCAGCTGCTGTTATGAAGGCGCTGAACAAGATGGGCCGTGACTCTGTCAAGATCCGTACCGTCCTTAGCTGTAAGTCTCACATTGGTGTCTGCGCAAAATGTTATGGTGCCAACATGGCAACCGGCCAGCCGGTACAGGTTGGTGAGGCAGTCGGCATCATCGCTGCACAGTCCATCGGTGAGCCTGGTACCCAGCTGACCATGCGTACCTTCCATACCGGCGGTGTAGCAGGTGGAGATATCACACAGGGTCTTCCTCGAGTAGAGGAGCTGTTCGAGGCTCGTAAGCCGAAGGGTCTTGCAATCATCACCGAGTTCGGCGGTGTTGTAACCCTGAAAGATACCAAGAAGAAACGTGAGATCGTAGTTACTGATCCGGAGACCGGCAACTCAAAGACCTATCTGATCCCGTACGGTTCCAGAATCAAGGTTCAGGATGAGCAGGTAATCGAGGCAGGTGACGAGCTGACCGAAGGTAGCGTAAACCCGCACGACATCTTAAAGATCAAGGGCGTCCGCGCCGTACAGGATTACATGATCCAGGAAGTACAGCGTGTATACCGTCTGCAGGGTGTAGAAATCAACGATAAGCACGTTGAGATGATCGTTCGTCAGATGTTAAAGAAAATCCGCATCGAAGAGAGCGGCGACAGCGATGTGCTGCCGGGCGTATCCATGGATGTTCTGGACTTCAACGAGATGAACGAGGCTCTGATCGCAGAGGGCAAGCAGCCGGCAGAGGGCAAGCAGGTTATGCTTGGTATTACCAAGGCATCCCTGGCTACCGATTCCTTCCTGTCTGCAGCATCCTTCCAGGAGACCACCAAGGTTCTGACCGAGGCGGCTATCAACGGTAAGGTTGACCATCTGATCGGTCTGAAGGAGAACGTCATCATTGGTAAGCTGATTCCGGCTGGTACCGGTATGAAGCGTTACCGTTCTGTAAAGCTCAACACAGATGTAGAGCCGCAGGATGAGATTGCTCTGGAGGATGACGATGAAATCCTGCTGTCCGGAGACAATGAAGAAGATGGCGACATGGCGGACGAGGCTCCGGAAGTGTTCGACATCGACGACAGCGAAGAGTAAAAAGTTGTAACTGTGAGGGTACTGAACAGTTACAAAAAGTTAATATAGCCTGACAGTAGTATCAGAAGGTCCAGGCATGTAAGAAAACGACTTCCTATATTTTCACATATCGTTGTTTGCATCTTGATATGCTGAAAATACCGGAAGTCGTTTTCTTACTTGCCCTGCGGTATTGGCTGTGTGAGAACTTTGGGGGCGCAGATGCGTGGTGAGGTTTGATATGATTAATGTGCGTTGGTGTTTGTACGGTGCATGATCGGTAACAGTTTGTAGAAAGTATGGGTATTGTATGAGTCAGTTACGTGGGGGAGAGAATTCGAATTTGAACAGGAATTCTGGAAGAAATACAGGTGGAAACGCACCGCAGCACCCTGGCCAGAGGGCGGGACGTCCGCTTAGTGAGCGGGAAATCCGGGAGATGCGGGCGAGGAAGGCACGGAAGATGAAGCTGATGCGCCGCCGCAGACGGATTCTGCTTCTGGGCCTGCTTGCGATCTGCATTCTGACGGGAGTGCTGGTGGCTGCGGTTTCCGGGGCGGTACGGAAGCGGAAGGCGGAGAAGGCGGCTGTGGAGGCTGCGGCTTTGCAGGAAAGCATGAGCGCTTCTGCGGCAGAGGAGGAAAGCCGGGCTGCCGAGGAAAAGCAGGCATACCTGGCATCTCTGCCGGATATGGGGGCCATTTATGGAATTGCTGCAAACGGAGTTGGCTGGAGCCATTTCTTCGCGGATAATTCCTACAGCATGGCACCGGCAAATTCTTACATCACAGCGATTCGCGCAACCTTAAGCGGACAGCCGGAGGGCATGAGCGGCACCATCCGCTACCGGGTGAACTTAAGCGGCACCGGCTGGCTGGACTGGCAGGAAGATGGAAATGAGGCAGGAGATTCAGCTGGCAGCGCGCCGCTGGAGGGCATTGCCATGGAACTGACTGGCGACCTGGGGACCTATTATGAGGTGCTTTACAGTGTATTGCAGGATTCCCAATGGACCGACTGGGTTTCGGACGGAACGGAAGCCGGAGCGGTTGGCGTGGGACTTCACGTAGACGGTGTGCGGATTTCTGTAGTGAAGCGGACCGGCAGCGAGGTTTATGCGGGAAATATTGATCCGAACCGGCCAATGGTGGCACTGACCTACGATGACGGCCCGTCGCCGACGGTAACCCCGCGGATCTTAAAGTGCCTGCAGGATAACGGTGGCCGTGCTACCTTCTTTATGGTGGGGCAGAAGGTCATTAAGAGCCCGGATGTGTTAAAACAGATGGTATCCCAGGGCTGCGAGGTAGCAAACCACACCTTTGACCATACGCTGATGACCAAGGTATCCCCGACCGATCTGGCGAATCAGCTGGTGGCAACGAATCAGGCGGTTTCGGATGCCTGCGGCATTTCTCCGGTGCTGATGCGTCCCTGTGGCGGAGCGAAAACCGTGGAAGGCATGAACATAGCAGGCGCGATTTCCATGCCGGCTATTCTCTGGAGCGTTGATACCCTGGACTGGAAAACCCGGGATGCTTCCCAGACGATCCAGACAGTGCTTGAGAACGTAAAGGATGGAGACATCATTCTGATGCATGATCTGTATGACGCGACCGGGGATGCCAGTGAGACCATCATTCCAGAGCTGGTAAGCCGTGGATTCCAGTTAGTAACGGTCAGCGAATTGGCCTCGTACCGGGGCGGTATGATCCCGGGAAAGAGTTATTCCCAGTTTCGTCCGTTAAGCGCAAATTAAATACGAAAACAGATAAAAGGGGCTGTCGCACTAACGTGCGGCAGCTCATTTTATATATCCAACACAAAACGCCGAGCTTCGAAAAGCCCGGCG